>NZ_VPAP01000010.1:0-103771 GCF_013419195.1 Acinetobacter sp. YH12099
TGTTCGGAAGGGATAACCGCTGAAAGCATCTAAGCGGGAAGCCTACCTCAAGATAAGATTTCCCCGAGGCTTTATGCCTCCTAAAGAGCCGTTGAAGACTACGACGTTGATAGGTTGGATGTGGAAGCATAGCGATATGTGAAGCTGACCAATACTAATTGCTCGTGAGGCTTGACTATACAACACCCAAACAGTTGGGGTTGAATGCTCAATCGATTCAAATCCAATCAGTCAATTCAGACTGATCTTGATTTAGTTAACGCTAAACAATAAAATTCAGACCCAATAGCCAACCTGTTAATAACTCATTTGGAACAAAGTAAGGCATTACATGCAAAAGCAGAGTAACTAAGACCCGAACAAGTCCATAAACAGTTGTGCTGGCGACCATAGCAAGAGTGAACCACCTGATCCCTTACCGAACTCAGAAGTGAAACCTCTTCGCGCTGATGGTAGTGTGGGGTTACCCATGTGAGAGTAAGTCATCGCCAGCTCATTATTCAAACACCCTCAACTAGCGTTGGGGGTGTTTTTTTATGTGGGAAAGAAAATATTAAAAACTATAAAAAGTGAAGGCAAAATAAAACCATCAGATGATGATGGTTTTATTACGGCTTAGATAGAAGATTGATTTAAGCGAATAATTGAGTAACGGAACACCATAGAATTGCTAAAATCGCAATCGCAACGATAGGTTCTAGTACTTTAGACCAAGTGGGTACAATTGCTTCTACAGGCTCAATATTTTGATGATCATCGTGGGTATGTTGTTGTACCATTTGATTAAACTCCTTCATTGATGCCTCTAATGATAGCTCTTCTTGAGGAATTGGTTTAGAACCTTTTAACTCTATTAGATCGTTTGTTGACCAAACCCAATCATCCGCTTGACCAGATAAATGTTCAATTTGACCTAGCAATAATTCACCTAGACCTTTATTGCCAAAATTACCAGTTTGATCCAATTGCTTGAGCTCTGTGAGTTGTAAGGCTAAGACTTCACTAATATTCTGTTCAAGCTCAGTTTTGGAGAGAGGTGACTGATTGTGTGGAGATGTGGTGAGTCGACGTGCAATTTCCTGAATATATAATTCATCTTGATGATCAATTTCTTGATAAAGTTTTTGATTATCTTCACGCCATAAACTTACCAATTTACCTAGGCTGAGTGCGTTAATTTCTTGAATATATTGATCACGCTCTACCGAGTCATATTGTTTCAAAAGCGATGGCTTTTGAAGTTTAATCTGCGCTGCAAAATATTGTACTAAATCAAAAGCCATTCACTACTCCATTGTTTTAATCTAATAATCTAAGGCTTGGTTTTTTCTTAGTTTGTTCGGGTTTTTCTTCAGTCTTTAATTCTAAAGCATCTTCATCATTTTGGATATGTTGATACTCGCTCGGATCAAAGAATAAGCCTTGTCCATTTTCTCGAGCGTAAATCCCCAGTACCGCATTCATTGGCACATATAAGTCGCGTGAAACACCACCAAAGCGTGCGGAGAATGTAATTGCATCATTGCTCATGTGTAAGGCGTGTACAGCATGTGGAACAATGTTTAATACTATCTGACCATCCTGCACAAATTGTTCAGGAACAAGCGTATTCGGCTGTGTAGCATCGACCAATAAATGTGGTGTGAGTTGGTGATCACAAATCCATTCATAAATTGCGCGGGCTAAATAAGGACGGGTTGGACTTAAATTGATTTCAGATTCAGACATAATATGCTCTTTAAGTATGAATTAAAAATTCTTGATAGCGATTTTTTTCTTGCAAAGTCATTGCTTGAGTGAAGGCAGGGCGTGAAAAAATCCGCTGACAATACAGGAAAATTGGACGACAGTGTTGTTGGGGTAATTCTATGCCCATGGCTTTTAGCCGTATAAATAAGGGTGCCAGCATGCAATCTAAAATACTGAAATTTTCTGACATGAAATAAGGATAATGCTGAAATAATGGTGTCAGTGAAATGAGTGTATCACGTAATTTTTTTTGTGCAGCGCGCTGTGTTGTGTACTCTAAGCTATCAGGATGACGTAGCATCTGATCGGCAAGTTTGAACCAGTCTTGTTCAAAGCGCCAAATATATTGTCTTTGTTCTGCACGTGGCATAGGTGCATCTGCATAGAGTTTATTTTGTCGATAACGATCATCCAGATATTCGGAAATAATCGCAGTATTAAAGAGTTTTAAATCGTTTTCTAGCAGCATTGGAAGTTGATTATACGGATTCAGGCTTGCAAGATCTTCATCTTCATAATCGACCAAAATCAGTTGATATTTGATTTGTTTTTCGGCCAGAACGTAACGAATCCAATGTGAGCGAAAGTCGTCCGCATGACTGTAGAGGGTAATGCCTTGTAAGGGTGCGTTCTCGACTGACATAATCCGAAATAAAACCAAATGAATAGAATAGGATACTAAACTTAGCCACTAAAATCACCCAGCAAAGCTGATAAAAGTGTATGAGATATTTGTTGATTGGTTTTCAATTTTTGGACTGTATTGAATTTTGATTTTTGGTGTATGTGAATCCGAATTGTTTATCTGGCTTAAAATGCTCAGCTCGTTGATTTGCATAAAAAAAGCCTTGGAAAATCCAAGGCTTTTTGTGTCCGATTCGGTAAACGAATTAACGTTTAGAGAATTGTGGACGTTTACGTGCTTTACGTAAACCAAGTTTCTTACGTTCAACTTCACGAGCATCACGAGTAACGAAACCAGCTTGACGAAGAGCAGGTTTTAAAGTGTCGTCAGATGCGATCAATGCACGAGTAATACCGTGACGGATAGCACCAGCTTGACCACCAATACCACCACCAGCAACAGTGATGTAAAGGTCATATTTGTCAGTAGCTTCAAGAAGTTCTAACGGTTGACGTACGATCATACGAGCAGTTTCACGACCGAAATATTGCTCAAGAGTACGGTTGTTAATTACGAGTTTACCTGTACCAGCTGATAAGAAAACACGTGCAGTTGCGGTCTTACGGCGACCTGTACCATAATTAGTAGCCATGTGCTGTATCCCTTAGATGTCCAAAACTTGTGGCTGTTGAGCTGTGTGAGGATGCTCAGCACCAGCGTACACTTTCATTTTCTTGATCATAGCATAACCAAGAGGACCTTTTGGCAACATGCCTTTTACAGCGCGTTGGAAGATTTCTTCTGGTTTGTGAGCAACTAATTTCTCGAAATTAGTTTCACGGATACCACCAGGGAAACCAGTGTGGCGATAGTATTTCTTATCAAGTGATTTGTTACCAGTCACTTGAACTTGCTCAGCATTGATAACAACGATGTAGTCACCAGTGTCAACGTGAGGAGTATAAGAAGTTTTGTGCTTACCGCGTAAACGACGAGCGATTTCTGTCGCAAGGCGACCTAGAGTTTTGCCAGAAGCATCAACAACGTACCAGTCGTGTTGAACTTCAGCTGGCTTAGCGCTGAGAGTTTTCATTAAACCACTACCTATTATAGTTGGTTTGGACTATGGAAGCTGTCCAAACAAAAAGGAGTCCGAATTCTACCTGAAATTAACTAGAACCACAATGGAAATGTCACATTTTAAGCGCTATATTTTAGCGAGCTTAAATACAAAAGAAAAGTTGAATAAATTTGTAACATTCAACATTAAAAGCCTAGATTTATGCTGTTTTAAATCGCCTTTATAGGGTTATAAGTAAAGTTTTTAGCAGACAATATTGAAACAAAAGGGGGGATAGGATGTCGCAAGATTTGCAATCAGAAATACAGCAGCAGTCTGATCTACCTACTTCAAAATTCATTAAATTTATTGCTGGATGTTTTATTACATTGCTCAGTATCTATATGCTGGCTTTTGTAGTATTGGGTGCTGTATATGGTGTGGATGTGTTTAGCATCTTATTGCTGTATTCAATTTTTTTCCATTTAGCACTTTTCCCATTTTTATTGTATGGCGTTGGTGGAATCATTTTGCTGTGTTTAGCAGACACCCAATATCGGGAGGTGCTGAAAAAATCACAAAAAATATTGATGATGGGGCTGTTATTGGGTGTTGCTGTTACCGCTATTTCTGAATGGGCGCATGTGCAAGGGATTTTGCAGACTCGATTTATCTTGGACTGGAAATAAAACAATCAACTAAGATGGCGCTATACTTTAATTATCCTTAGATAAATCTGGACTGAGCATTTATGCGACCTTTATATGTCACCAGTGGTGAACCCGCAGGGATTGGACCTGATATTTGCTTGAGTTTGGCAGACCGAGTGGATGAGCGTCCAATTGTGGTATTGGCAGATCATCAATTATTACAACAACGTGCCGAAATTCTAAACCAAAAAGTCGAATTGATTGAATATTTAGGTCAGCAGCACGCAGCTGTAGTGGGGCAGTTGTATGTTGAACATGTGCCCTTGGCCGCAGAGGTACAACTTGGTCATTTAAATGCTCAAAATGCGGCTTATGTGTTAGAGCAATTACGTCGTTCTGCATCGTATGCCATGACGGGTAAAAGTGTCGGTGTTGCGACAGCGCCAGTACAAAAATCGATTATTAATGAAGCGGGCATTTCGTTTAGTGGACATACTGAATATTATCAGGAGTTTGCAGGTGTAGAACGTGTGGTGATGATGTTGGCGACTAAAACGCTACGTGTTGCCCTCGTAACAACGCATTTACCGTTACGTGCAGTCGCAGATGCGATTAGCAAAACCCGTTTGCAGCAGGTGATTGATATTTTGCTGCATGATTTAAAAAGTAAATTTAAGATCGAGCATCCTAAAGTGTTGGTGTGTGGTTTGAATCCACATGCGGGTGAAGACGGTTATTTAGGCATGGAAGAAATTGAAGTCATTAATCCTGTGCTGCAAAATTACCGTAACCGTGGGGAAAACCTAAGCCTGAGTTTGCCTGCAGATACGTTGTTTACCCCTGAAAATTTAAAAGATGCTGATGCAGTATTGGCGATGTATCACGATCAGGGTTTACCTGTGTTAAAATCTCAGGGCTTTGGTGAAGCAATTAATATTACTTTAGGCTTACCGTTTATTCGCACTTCAGTCGATCACGGCACAGCGCTCTCCCTCGCAGGTACAGGACTTGCGAAAAGTTCTAGCTTGCATGTTGCTGTCGATTTAGCGCTGGATTTAGCACGTTCATAATCTCAGCTTGGAAATCTTTATGTATCAAATTAATGCCCTAAACCCAAAGGAAGAAGGGCATCAGGCTCGTAAACGCTTTGGTCAAAACTTTTTGCATGATCAACGCGTGATTGCCAAAATTGTCCGCTCAGTGAACCCACGTCCAGGCGATAATATTGTCGAGATTGGACCGGGTTTAGCGGCATTGACCTCACCTTTAATTGGTGAGTGTGATGCTTTGACTGTAGTGGAATTAGACCGTGATTTGGCCGCAGGCTTACCGGGACGTGTGCCACATCCTGAGCGTTTAACTATTGTAGAAAGTGATGCGCTGAAATATGACTTTACCGAGTTATTTCAGGAAGGGCGCCCGCTACGTGTGGTTGGAAACTTGCCGTATAACATTTCGACGCCGCTTTTGTTTCATCTCTTAGAGTTTGGTGACAAAGTTAAAGACATGCACTTTATGCTGCAAAAAGAAGTGGTAGATCGTATCACGGCTGAACCGAATACCAAAGAATATGGGCGTTTATCGGTGATGATGCAGTATTATTGTAAGCCAACGTTCTTGTTTGAAGTACCGCCTGGCGCATTTAATCCACCGCCTAAAGTGACTTCTGCAGTATTCCGTTTAGAGCCTTATGTGACTAAACCGATTATTGCCAAAGATGAAAAAGCATTGGCACGTTTGGTGGCGCATGTATTTACCCAACGTCGTAAAACATTGCGCAATAGCTTAAAAGGCATGTTGGCTGAAGATGCGTTTGAACGTGCAGGGGTAGACCCAATGGCACGTCCTGAAACTTTAAGTTTGAGTGCATTTGTCGCATTGGCAGATCAGATGGTGAATTAATGGCAGCAATTCGATACAACTATGTCATTGGTGATGTGCAGGGCTGCTTTGAAGCCTTAAAACTGTTATTAAAAGAAATACAGTTCGATCCCGATCAAGATTTTATTTGGTTTGCAGGCGATTTAGTCGCGCGGGGTGAAAACTCGGTAGGTGCTTTGCGTTTTATTAAAAAACTGGTAGATCGTGGCGTTGCAGCAACGGTGTTAGGCAATCACGATTTAACCTTGTTGGCAGGCGCACGTGGCTTAAAGAAAATCAAAGCACAAGACAACACTCGTGATGTGATTGATGCAATTGACAGTGATGATTTGATTGATTGGTTGCGTAAACAACCATTGTGTCTTTTTCCTAATGAAAACACCATTTTAACTCATGCAGGTATTCCACATATTTGGAATGCGGAACAAACCGCAGCTTTGGCAAAAGAAGTTGAGGCGGTGATTGGGCATGAGGACTTTGAGGTGGTGGATGCATTCTTAAAGGAAATGTATGGGGCAGAACCTGCAGTTTGGTCGGATGATTTAGAGGGGCATGCGCGTTTACGTTGTATTACCAACTATTTGACCCGTATGCGTTTAGCCAATGCACAGGGTGGTTTGGAATTCAGCTTTAAAGATGCCTTAGATGATCCGATGCCAGAAGGTTTTAAACCGTGGTTTGAATATCCATCTTTAGCTGCGCAAACACATCAAATCGTATTTGGTCATTGGGCAGCATTGCAGGGACAAACGGTAGCCGACAATATTCAAAATGTGGATGGCGGTTGTGTGTGGGGCAATCAGCTTGTGGCTTATCGTTTGGAAGATCAGCAATTGTTTGCAGTGGATAATCCGCTGGCAGAATGGTAATAACATTCATCTTTAAAATTTAAAAATGTGATGATGAAATGAAAATAGCCACCTATTGAGGTGGCTATTTTTTATCTTGAATTTTATTGAATTCGAATCCAAGTTTGACTGCGACCTAGTGTAGATACACCCATATAAGCACGTAAAGTTAAACGTTTACCTGTTGAGTTGAGGCGAATTTTTGCATCGTAAATACGACCTGCCAATGGATCAATTACGCGTCCTTTTTCGTAATTGTTGCTGTTTTTGACTTGTTGTAAGCCTTTTAAAATATCCATCCCTAAAATAGGTTGGTCGGTATAAGGCGCAGGGCATTTATTACAAAGTTCACGTGGGGTATAACCCGGACGCGGGGTTACTTTCACAATTTTACCCGTATAGGTTTGATTGGCTTCTTTACGAATTTCGATGACAGCTTTGGGTGAGCCTGTTTTATCATCAATTTGTTGCCAAGTTCCTGCTAAATCTTGTGCCATCGCCAAAGTGCTTAGACTGCCGAAGATGACGGCTATTCCTAAAGCCAATTTCTGAATCATTTTATTTCCCTTACTCGGTCTTTGCGGCTAGTCTAATCTGTGAATTAACGGACACAAAGTCCCGAGTATCCAGAAAAAATGACCGATGAGACACAATTACTCGCTTATTGTTGGCGAATCCACGTTTGTGTCCGACCAATGGCTGAAATTCCGACGTAACCACGTAAAGTGAGACGTTTATTATTAGATGCTAAACGACCTTTCAGGCTATACATTTTGCCTGTAAGTGGATCTAAAATACGCCCATCGGCATAGTTGTTATTTTCCACATGCTTTAAGCCACTAATAATTTCCAAACCGACCAAAGGTTTGTTGGTATAAGGTGCAGGGCAATTCACACACATAGTTTTTGGGGTATAGCCCGGTCTTGGTGTGACTTTGATAATTTTACCAGTAAAGCTGCCATTTTCAGCTTGGGTAATTTCAATCAGGGCTTTGGGTGAACCTGTTTTGTCATCAATACTTTGCCAGATACCTGTTAGGTCTGCAGCAAATGCTGAACCACTGAAGATTAAGCTTGCAAATACACCCATCAATACATTTTTCTTCATATCAGTTCCTTTGATTGTCGAAAGTTATTACAGAGGTTAATTCAAGATATAAAGCGAGTTGTGGTAAGAGTCAAGAGATTTGAGGAAATTTTTAATCTTAAACTTGCAGGGAAAATGCTGGAAAAGATGTGAAAAATGCCACGAACGTGTGGCATTTTAAGTGAAAAGTGAATTAATTAAGTTGATGGAATAACTTATAAATTAATCACTTTTAATCCAAGTTTGGCTACGTCCTAAAGCAGATACGCCCACATAACCACGCATGGTCAGACGTTTACCATTGCTGCTTAATTTGGCTTTGGTGCTGTAGATATTGCCGTTTAATGGGTCAATAATTTTTCCACCAGAGAAGTTAGTACCACCTGTATGTTTTAAGCCTTTAAGTATATCCATTCCTAAAATAGGTTGGTTGGTATAAGGCGCAGGACAGTTGACACAGGTATCTTTAGGGGTGTAGCCAGGACGAGGGGTAACTTTGACAATTTTAGCCGTATAGGTGCCATTGGCTTCCTGACGAATTTCTAAAATTGCTTTTGATGAACCTGTTTTGTCATCAATATTTTTCCAAGTACCCGTAATATCTTGAGCTAGCGCAAAACTTCCTAACGCTGAGCAGATTAAGGCAACGGTGAGTTTCATCTTGACCATGTTCAATGTTCCTTGTTTTTGGCTAACTGGATATTTCATAGTAAAAAGAAAGTTAAAACTCGACAAGTCTAAATAAGTGATTGCTCAGTCACATTTTTTGTAAATACAGTATAAAAGTTGGCAGCCATACTGCGGTAAATACTGCATTGACGGCCATACCAAAGGCGGCATAACGTCCAGCTACGCTACCTCGTTGCCAAGCTTGGGCGGTACCAATTGCATGCGCAGCCAGACCTAGAGCCAAACCAGAGGCACGTTCATCATTGATGTGTCTTAAAATAAAAGGTGAGAAAGCAGCACCTACAACACCCGATAAAATCACAATCAAGACTGCCAGTTGAATTGGGGCTTCCAAAAGCGTGGCGATATTAATCGCAATCGGCGTGGTCACTGCACGGGTGGCAAATGCCATAATATCGGCACTGGACATATGTAGCGCATAAGCAAGCCCCATCGGCAGCGCCACAGCACTAAGACTGGCAAAGAACAAAATACCTAAAATCGCTTTGAGGGGTAAATCGTCATAACGCATGGCTGCTAGAGGAATGGCGAGTGCAACTGTCACATAGCCCAATAATTGATTAAACAAAGGGTTGGTTTGTGCGACGTAAGTTTCGTATGGAATCCCGAAAAAATACAACAGTAGCAACACAAAACACATGCCAAAGACAATCACAGGGATTTGCGGGACTTTTTGGTTGCAAGGTTTTGCCAGTAAATATGCAACGAGAGTGATTAAAAAACCATATAGAATTGACAGCATTTTAATCTCCTAAAGCCAGCGTTTTGCCATTTTGGCATACAGCCAAAGCGGGATCAGCGTACTGATAAACAACACAATTAAGAAGATTGGAATTTGTTTGCCCATGTGCGTGAGCATAATTAATGAACCCGCGCTGATGGGTAAAAAGGCAAAGGCACTTTCTTTCATGATTTTGTTGTTGGTATCGACCAGACGAGCAGGAATTTTACTGAGTTTGCGCCATGTAAATAATACCGCCAGCAGGCTGAGCAAACCGACTAAATTGCCTAATTCTGGGTGATTAAATTGGGTCATGATCCATACAGAGGCTTCACGAAACACAATAATCAAAAGGAGTGTGCCGATCCATGCTGGCCAATCGATATGTTTTATCCTGCTCATTTTTGATCTTTCATTAAAATTTTACTTATCACGTTTTAACCGATCTGATCGTCAATTTCAAATGCTTCAAGCGGACGTTTAAATTGTTCTGCCTGTGCACCTAAAATTTCGTCTATCGGTAAATGTGCCTGTTTAATCAGTTGTTCCAGTTTATGTGGTGCCATGCTGACTTGTAGATGTAATTGACCTTCATCATCGTACTGTTCTGCCTGAATGACATTGAGCGCATACAGTTGATTGCGCAGTTTGCCATAAGCAGGTTGTAATTTAAGATCAAACTTTTGAATTTGCCCCATCAAACATTCATGTACGGCTTGTTTTAACAAGTCTAAACCTTGCCCTGAATGTGCCGATACATAGACACGGTCAGGTTGATGCGGTTTTTCATAGATAATTTTGGCTGTTTCGCCTGAGACATCAATTTTATTGTAAACCCGCAAAATAGGTACATCTGCGCCAATTTCTTTTAGCACACCTTCGACTGCTTCAATTTGTTCCAACACATCGGGGCTGCTTGAATCAATCACATGCAGCAATAAACTGGCTTCTAAGGTTTCTTCCAAAGTTGCTTTAAAAGATTCCACCAAAGAGTGAGATAGGTTTCTTACAAAGCCAACGGTGTCGGCCAATACCAGACGTCCGATGCCATCCCATTCTAAACGCCGTAAAGTAGGGTCAAGCGTAGCAAACAGTTGGTCAGCAGCATAGACATCACTTTGCGCCAAAATATTAAATAAGGTCGATTTGCCTGCGTTGGTATAACCGACCAATGAAACGGTAGGAATGGCGGCTTTTTGCCGAGCCACACGACCTTGTGCACGGGTTTGACGGACTTTATCGAGTTTGGTTTTTAGTTGTCCCATGCGAATACGCAATAAGCGTCGGTCAGTTTCAAGCAAGGTTTCCCCAGGACCACGTAAGCCGATACCACCTTTTTGACTGTCTAAGTTGCTGCGACTACGCACCAAACGTGAAGATAAATGTTGTAATTGTGCCAATTCGACCTGTAATTTACCTTCGTAAGTGCGGGCGCGTTGAGCAAAAATATCTAAAATGAGTTCGGTACGGTCAACCACACGGCATTGCATCACTTTTTCTAAATTACGTGCCTGTGCAGGACTGAGTGCATGATCAAAAATGACCAAATTGGCGTCGTGTTCTTTGACCAATGCGGCAATTTCTTCGGCTTTGCCTGAGCCAATAAAGAGTTTGGCATCGGGTTTACTACGTTGAGTGTGGACGTGTTGTAAAACTTCTGCACCCGCAGATTCAGCCAAGAGCTGAAATTCTTCGGCATCTAGGTCTTCTAAAATTTGGACAGCGACACTGACCAGTACAACACGCTCGCCATCTTGATGTGGCACAAAATTTTCCACTCAGCGCAATCTCCATGCTAAAGCTATATTCTAGTAGAAAAAATGTTTGTGCAGGGAAATAGATGATTGGATTTTTCCTGCGCCCTGATTTGATGCTATATCAATGTATGTAAACTCAATTATAAGGATGACCCCAATATAGAATTTATCTATTTAGATTTTGCCAAAAGTCGCATGTTTGCATGCAGGTTTCGGTTTTTATTATCAATGCAAGTTCAGATTGAACAGTATAGAATGAGCAAAATATAGACCTTTATACGTTGTTTTGCGTTTAACAATTAGTGATGACCCTATGAACCCAGCTGTTGAAACTCACACATCTCCAATTCATGGTTTTGCAAAGCTTGCTTTGTATAGCAAAAAAGTTCTGGCAACGGCTGGCGCGATTGGTGAAGGGTTTTATTTGGTCTATCGTCATCAATTGTATAAAGACACCAACAACCCGAACAATACGCGCTATGTGCAATATTTTTGCCGTCAATTGTGCAAAGTTTTTAATATTGAAGTGCAAATTCATGGTGAAATTCCGCATGACCCTGCGCTATGGGTCAGTAATCATATTTCGTGGTTAGATGTAGCGGTATTGGGTTCTAGTGCGCGGGTATTTTTTCTGGCCAAAGCTGAAATTGAAAAATGGCCGTTATTGGGTAAGTTAGCCAAAGGTGGGGGGACGCTATTTATTAAGCGTGGCTCTGGCGATTCAGTCAAAATTCGTGAACAAATCACGCAATTTTTAAAACAAGATATTCCTGTATTATTTTTTCCTGAAGCGACCACGTCAGATGGAAGCAAAATTAAAAAAGTGCATGGTCGTATTTTAGGGGCAGCAATTGAAGCCAAACGACCTGTGCAAATTTGTCTGATTTGTTATGTGAATCAGCAAGGTGAGTTAGATACTGTTGCGCCGTTTATTAATGACATGACCTTTGTTGATCATGTGAAAGATGTTTTGGAAATGCCGAAAGTGACAGCGCATTTAATGGCGTTACCTGCAATTGTGGTAGAAGGGCACGATATTGAATCTTTAACTGCTGTGGTACAGGAACGCATGACAGAAGGTTTGGCTGAGTTGCATCGTCAGGTATTAAAACCACAAGTGCTGACATCATAAAACATGCTTAGGCGCATCTTCATGTTAAAGATAGCCTAAGCACATCACATTTTTTTAAGAATAATGGTCATCATCCAACAGCTTCAATATTATGTTGCTACATAAAGCCTTCAATTGGCAGCCATGAGGTAATTTTCATTGTCGCACGTTGATACCATTTCATCCCTGGTTCTTTTTTCAGAATTTGAGTTTCGCCTTGTGGATTTTTCATGTGCCATTGAATGTTTTGCTGTGCATCCAAAACCAGTTTATAAGCATATTTGGACAAATTGACATCCATGGTGTGGTGAACTGCGCGAGCCAATGGCGGACTGTTTAAAATCACCCCAATTTCAGTATTTAAATATGCCGAGCGTGGGTCAAAATTAAACGAACCAATAAATACCTGTTTTTCATCCAATGCCATGAGTTTGGCATGTAAACTAGAACGGCTTAAACCTTTCATACTGACTTTGGCTTTTTTGGAAATTTCGTGCGTATGTGTGTTTAGGTTTTCCATTTCAGGTCGCGCCAAAAACTCATACAGCTGCACGTTATTTGCCAATAAATCTTCTCGATATTTGGCGTAAAAAGCATGCACCACAGGAACATCGTTGGCTTTAAAGGAGTTGGTCAGTACGCGTACCTGAACGCCATCATCCGCCAAGTCTTTTAGTTTTTCTGCCCCCGATTGTTCGGGGACAAAATACGCAGAAATAATATCGACACTACTGCTTGGCTTCTCTAAATGCGTCAGCAATTGAAAGTTGAGATGTTCTTCTTTTGAGGCGCGGTCTTTAATTTTACTCGGCGCATCTTTGACCACTTCAGCACTGACCCAATCGAACTTAATACTATGCGTCATCCACTGTTCAATCGCTTTAGAACGAGTCACCAAATCTAAATAATTTTGTACGGTGGCTTCTTGATCGTGCTGTTCTAATTGCTGTTTTAAGCTTTCATAACGCAAGGTGTAATGTTGTGGATTGACCAATTGCTTGACTGAATAAGCATAGTCATCATTCCAGTATTCATCAAAAGAGTGAATAATTTCATCCGAAGCCGAGCCGACTAACATCACATCGACATCAGAAAATTGATAATTGTCGCTGGCGTTATAGTATTGATTGCTCATATTGCGCCCACCAATCAGAGAAATTTGGTTATCGGCAATAAAGCTTTTGTTGTGCATACGACGGTTAATACGCTTCAAATCCAAAATCATGTCCATGGCACGATAATGTCGAAAGCGATATGGATTATACAGTTTGATGTCGATGTTGACGTGTTGATCGAGCGCGAGATAAATGCCTTCCATTTTTTTGGCATTGTTATCATCGACCAATAAGCGGACTTTCACCCCACGATCTGCCGCACGAATAATGGCGTGTAGTGCAAGCGCGCCAATTTTATCGTTATCCCAAATATAATATTGTAAATCTAAAGATTTTTCTGCTTTATTAATCAGATAGATACGTGCTGCTAGGGCTTCGAGCGGATCATACAGGACATGATAACCCGTAAGCTGCGGATATTTTTCGCGTAGCGGCAGTACAATTTTGGCCAAACTGGTTTGATCGGTTGGGGTTTCAAACGCCATCCGGATCGGATGTTCAATCTGTTTGGGCAGCGTGCTACAGCCTGAGAGTGTCAAAACGAAGGCGCAACTCAGCCACAAGACGTTGTGCCGAATATTTTGAAATGGAGCGGATGAGCTGCGGTTTGCCAAATTAAATTCCTTTTTAGCACGAGGAGCAAATAAGTTAAAAATAGGGTTTGAGTATAATTGTCAGCTATGAAAAGATAAATATGACAATACAGATATATGACGTGTGTGGGTTAAATGCGACATCTGGGTTTAGCGCAGCATTGAATAGCAGAAGTATGAAGTAATAGAGAATAAATATGTGGGATAACGATTCAGTCGTGTTGTATTTCTATATGGGTATGGCAATTTTGGCGCTGTGGGCAGTTTCGCAAGCATGGCGCAGTCAGGCCAATACAGAAACCATTCACCCGTTTAAGGCCTTTGTGCATTTGTTGGTATTTTATTTGTCTTACCTGTTGCCGCCTTTGGTTTTTTTTAGTGTCTATGCGGGTATTCAGGGCTATTACTCCATCCACGAAGCGATTTTTGTATTTTTAGTCAGTGCTGTGTTGAGCTATGCGCGTTTTATTGAACCGCATTTGATTCAAGTCAAAACTACCAAATATCAAATTTATGCAGATCGCCGTTTATTAAAGCCTGTCAAAATTGCTTTAATTGCAGATTTACATATTGGCTTGTTTTCTGGGCATGAGCGTCAATTGAAGCAAATTGTGAAAAAACTCAATTTGCAAAACCCCGATATTGTCGTTGTAGCAGGCGACTGGACTTATGAGCCTGAAAATAAATTGGTCGAAGAATTGGCGGTATTAAAAGAAATTTGTGCGCCTGTATATTCGGTAAATGGTAATCATGATGAGCAGTATCCTGGCCCGCCCATTCAAGAGCTGTTAAAAACGGCTTTAGAACAAAATAACGTGATTGATATTGAAGGTAGAATTGTCGAGTTTGATGAGTTTCGTTTGCTCGGTATTGGCGATTTATGGGCAGGTAAAACCGACATGCGCTATATGCCCGATTTACCTCAGGATAAGCCGTGGGTGTTGTTATCACATAACCCCGATACAGTGGATATGGTGCCAAAATTGCCGACACGTCCGTTGATGTTGGCAGGACATACCCATGGTGGGCAGGTTGAACTGCCGTGGCTGACCGATTATGTGATGAAAAAAGTATCTATTTTAGGGCATAAAAAGGGGTTATATCGCCATGATCATGCCGATGTATTTGTGACTGTAGGGACAGGAATGGTCGGTGTTCCTTTTCGTTTTGGTGTGCCGCCCACGATTGATATTATTGAATTATTGTAAGCACCGTCACCATCGCCTACATGAAAAAAACCAGCCGAGGCTGGTTTTTTGATGCAATTTTTGCGCTTAAATTTGATTATTTACATCATCATGCTTGGTTTCTCGAATCATTAAAAATGCGATTAAAGACAAGATGGATGCTGCACTTAAATAATAACCAACTGCAGCCAAGCCATAAGTGGTGGCAAGTTTGGTGGCAATGAGTGGGGCAAACGATGCGCCAAAAATACCCGCCAAGTTAAAGGTGAGTGCGGAGCCTGTATAGCGTACAGATGTTGGGAAAATTTCAGACAATACTGTACCAATGGGCCCGTAAGTAAGTCCCATAATTGCCAAGCCAATACACAGGAAAATAAATACAATCCACGTGCTGCCTGAAGCAAGCATATCGGCAAAAAATAAGCCAAAAATTGCAGAGATGATGCACACTGCGATAGAGGTGGTTTTACGTCCAAATTTTTCGGCTAAAACGGCTGAGAGGGGAATAAAAGCAGCAAAACACAATGTGGCTAGTAGTTGAAGTTTTAAGAATTCTTCACGTGAATAACCCAGTTGTTTGGTGCCCCATTGCAAGGCAAATACCGTAGTCAGATAAAACACCACAAAGGTACAAATTGCAGCGATTGTACCGAGCACTAACATTTTAGCGTGTTTTTTAAAGACCTGAATAAATGGCACATTGACTTCTTTTTGTTTATTCAACACTTTTTGGAAGGCAGGCGTTTCATGCAGTTTTAAGCGAATCCATAAACCGACAATCACCAATAAGGCACTCGAAATAAACGGGATGCGCCAGCCCCATGTCATAAAGTCTTGCTCAGACATCAGCGCACCTAAAATAAGGAATGAACCTGTGGCAAGAATAAAACCAATCGGAGCGCCCAATTGTGGGAACATGCCATACCAAGCACGTTTACCTTCAGGGGCATTTTCTGTGGCTAACAGTACTGCTCCCGACCATTCACCGCCCAAGCCTAAACCTTGCCCTAAGCGACACAACGCCAACAGTAATGGCGCGATAATCCCAATTTGTGCATACGTCGGCAGTAAACCAATACAGACTGTAGAAATTCCCATGGTCAATAATGCCGCGACCAAAGTGGCTTTGCGTCCAATCCGATCTCCTAAATGTCCAAATAAAGCTGCGCCAATTGGACGGGCGATAAAGGCAATTGCAAAGGTGGCGAGAGATTGAATGGTTGCCGTCATTGGGTCAGTACTGATCGGAAAGAACAGATACGGGAAAATAATGACTGCCGCAGTGGCGTAGATATAAAAGTCAAAAAACTCGATGGTGGTACCGACCAAGCTTGCAGTCAGTACTCGAAATTTAGAATTTTGAGTCGGCTGTTCAGCGGCAGCAGTAGATGAAGATGCCATACAGGACCTTATGTAAAGTGAATTTTAAATGAAAGTGCAATTTGGCACAGACCGCACTGGCAGAAAAATAGTAGATACTTCTTGTAGTTATACTTTTTTGAACAAGAAGTCGGTTACAAAACTGCATCCATGAACACCATTCAAATCTGATCGTTTTATCTGTAAGACATGAGCGATATTCAGCGTTAAATCACATACAGATAAATTGCCAGAAAGTGTGCGCCTGCACCAATTAAGACAAATACATGCCAAATTGCGTGGGTATATCTTACGCGTTTTAAGGCATAAAACAATGCACCCACGGTGTAGGCAATGCCGCCAATTAGCAAAAAGGTCAGGGCTTGGCTGCTTAAATAGGCTTGCATATCGTCCATGACCAGAACGGCTAACCAACCCATCACCAAGTAGGCAATTAAAGAAATTTTATGAAAACGGTTGATAAATACCAGTTTAAATAGGGTGCCAATCAGGGCAATAATCCACAGGGCAATTAACAAATATTGTGCTTTTTGAGTAGGAATCGCGATGGATAAAAATGGGGTATAAGTCCCTGCAATTAAATAATAAATTGCGGTGTGATCTAACTTTTTATAAAAATAACGACGGTCTGCTGCGGTTGCCATGTGATACAGCATTGAAGCAGAAAAAAGCAGTACCATGCTTATTGCATAGGCCCACAAACCTAGCCATTGTCCCGTACTTAAATACGCACCTTTAATGATTAAAAGAATACCTGCAATAAATGCCAAAGCCGCACCAACACCATGGCTCAGATAGTTAATCCGTTCTTCTTGCAGGTCATAATCAGGCACTAAAGGGGCATTTAATTTCATGGCGAATCTGCTTTAATTTCTTTAATTATACAACTGTATCGTAATTCAATTTTGCTTTTAGGGTAATAACAATTAAACTTGAATTGTAATTTTTTCAGGTTTTTATTATGTCGACTTTGGCTTCTCCCTCTGTGCAGGAACAACAATTCTTAGAGGCTTTTCAGCAAGCCATTGATACACAAAAGCTTGATCGTGTGGTGCTGAGTCAATATAAAGGCGAACTGGAACAATTAGAAAAAATCACCTTACGGGTGATTCAGCTAAATCAAGACACCGTTTTAACTTGTTTGTATCGCCATAAAACGCAGGATATCACCAAAAACTATCCTTTGGCAGAAGCACAGATACAATTGAGTCACTTATTGGCAGATTGTAAACAGGCCAATTTATTCACGACAGATCAGGAAATTCAGCTAAAAAAGAACAAAAAGAAAGCCATGCTTAGCATCAGTAAAACAGCACCGACTATAGCGAAACCGAAAGAACCACAAGGACATGACCGAGAAAAGCAGCGTTATGTCGATCAATCCAGCCCATTTTTACAACACTTGGGGATTAGCGATGCCAAAGCGCAAATTATTCCGAGCATGGCGCGGAAATGGAAACAGATTAATAAATTTATTGAAATTTTTTCGGGTGCCTTGGCGCAAATCAAAATTTCGGAAAATACCTTGCGCGTGGTGGATTTTGGTTCAGGCAAAGGCTATTTAACTTTTGCGCTCTATGACTATTTGCAAAAGCAGCAATTTATTCCCTTTGTGACTGGGGTGGAACTAAACCCGAAAATGGTTGAGTTTTGTCAGTCGGTGGCGAGTGCTTCAGACTTTCAGCAGCTAGATTTTTTTCAGGGCGATGTGCGCACCTATCAGCCAGAACATTTAGATGTAATGATTGCTTTGCATGCCTGTGATGTCGCCACCGATTTTGCAATTCATACTGGTATTCGCCTGAATGCACAAATGATTATGTGCGCGCCGTGTTGCCATAAAGAGTTGCGTCCACAATTACAAAGCCCAAGCGTGTTGCAACCGATGCTGCAATTTGGCATTCATGCAGGGCAACAGGCGGAAATGTTAACCGATACCATCCGCGCTTTATTGCTCAAAGCCTATGGTTATGACACCAAAGTTTTTGAGTTTGTCGCTTTAGAACACACCAGTAAAAACAAAATGATTTTGGCAACCAAACGTCAAAATTGGAGTGAACCTGATCAAGCAGTTTTGGCACAAATTCGTGATTTAAAAACCATGTACGGTATTCAAAACATTCTTTGGAGTTGTTGTTGAACGATCAGTGGGATCAACAGGGCATTGGTTCTAAGTGCTAAGCAAGATGGAACAGGATATAAAGATGCAAGATTATGAAATTCAATCGGGCACTTGGACACAATTTGCTGCAGAGGCCAAATCTATTCGTGAGCAAGTCTTTATTCAGGAACAGCGAATTGCGCCTGAAGATGAGTGGGATGCACAAGATGCAGTTGCCTTGCATTTTGTGGTCTATGCAACTGGACAGGCGATTGCAACAGCACGTTTACTGGAAAATCACAGTATTGGACGGGTCGCAGTGTTGAAATCACAGCGCGGTTTAGGTGTGGGACGTGTTTTAATGCAGCATATTATTCAGGTGGCAAAGCAGCAGCAACGTCCGTGGGTCAAGTTGTCTGCGCAGGAACACGCGATTCCGTTTTATCAAAGTTTGAGTTTTCAGGTTGAGGGTGAGTCGTATTTAGATTGTGGTATTCCGCATGTAGATATGCGATTGATATTTTAAATGAATTGTCGATAGTCCTGATTTTAATCGTGCAAAATAAAAATCGCCATGATGGAATGTGATCATGGCGATTTCTTTTTATAAACTGTATGAACAGAGCCGCTAGCGCATATTAATGTCCATGTGCGGGTGCTGGCTCATGGTTTTCAGGCATATTGGCATGTTCTGTTTCAGTCATACCGTGTGCATCTGCAGTTTCAGCAGCCAAAGCTTCACGTGCTTCACGATCTGCTTGTGCTTTTGCCAATGCTTCTTGTGACATAGCTGGCGCATTTTTAAAGGCGTGTTGCTGAGTATTCTGCTTTTGTTGCTGGCTAGGCATGTAGTCAGGTTCATTCGTGACCGCTAACCAGAAAATAAACATGAAAATTCCACCCAAAATACAGAAAATAAAGAGTGCTTTCCAACCCCAAGGTGATTTTTCAGGAGTAAGGCGTTCGGTCATGTGCATCTACCCAATTTGAATCTAAATCTTAAAATTATGTAACTTTATAACATAAAATGCATGAAAAACGGATTAAATTCTATTTATGCAGGGATATTCATTGTAATTTTGAGCAAATAAAAAGAGGGATGATATATCCCTCCCAGATTGCTTTAAATTTAAAGTTTAGCTTTAAATGCTTTTAGCACCTGCAGCAACACGATCTTGCAAGATTTTAGGTGGGGTAAAACGCTCGCCATATTCAGCAGTAAGTTGCTGTGCTCGTGCCAAAGCCTGTGTTAAACCATATTGATTCAAAAATTGTAAAGCACCACCTGTCCATGCAGGGAAGCCAATGCCAAAAATTGAACCAACATTGGCATCAATGACAGATTCTAAAACACCTTCTTCCAAGCAACGTAAGCTGTCCAGTGCTTGTACAAATAAGAAACGGTTAATCATCTCTTGTTCAGCGATTTCGGTATTTTGATACCAATGACTTAATCCCGACCAAAGCTGTTTTTTACCCTGTTCAGGGTAGTCATAAAAGCCTGCACCTGCAGCTTTGCCTTTACGTGAGAATTGATGAATCATGGTTTGAATGACTTCATCTGCACTCGACAGTGGTCGGTCTTTTCCTTCGGCTTGCAGCGCCTTACGTGCTTCCTGTGCCACGTGTTCAGATAAGGTTAAAGATACTTCATCCTGAATAGCAAGTGGGCCAACAGGCATACCTGCTTTTAAAGCTGCCATTTCAATTTTGGCAGGATGTACGCCTTCTGCCAGTAAGCGCAAGCCTTCCTGCACAAAAGTGCCAAACACCCGACTGGTAAAAAAGCCACGTCTGTCATTGACTACAATCGGTGTTTTACCAATGTGTTGCACAAAGTCATATGCTTTTGCCAAAGTATCGGCAGAGGTGTTTTTTCCTTTAATGATTTCTACCAACGGCATTTTATCGACAGGACTAAAGAAATGCAGTCCAATAAAGCGCTGTTGATCTTGCGCAGCTTGGGCAAGCCCGCTTATTGGCAAAGTTGAGGTATTGGATGCCATCACACCTTGTTCTGCCAGAAAAACTTCGGCTTCTTGTGTGACTTGCGCCTTGAGTTGAGGATTTTCAAATACCGCCTCAATAATCAAATCACAGCCTTGTAAATCGGCAGCCTGTGCCGTTGGATGAATATTGGCTAAGACTTGTGCTGCTCGCTCTGCACTTATACGACCTTGCGATACTTGTTTATCCAATAGTTTTTGACTGTAAGCTTTGCCTTTTTCAGCTTGTTCGATGGATACATCTTTAAGAACAACCGCAATGCCTTTGCTTGCTGTGGCATAAGCAATGCCTGCGCCCATCATGCCTGCACCTAAAATGCCGACTTTTTGAGTTTGATGCGGTGCAATGCCTTGCGGACGGCCACTGCCCGATTTAATCGCATTCAGCCCATGCCAAAAGGTGCCAATCATATTTTTAGAAATTTGACCTGTTGCGAGCTGGGTAAAATAGCGAGATTCAATGCGTAAGGCTGTATCGACATCAACCTGCGCACCTTCTACTGCTGCACTCAAAATTGCTTCAGGCGCAGGGTAACAGCCTTTGGTTTTGTCGCGTAGCATGGCAGGAGCAATGGAAAGCATTTGCGCGACAGCAGGTGTAGATGGTGTTCCCCCAGGGATTTTATAGCCTTTGACATCAAATACTTGTTGTGATTGAGGATGTGCAAGAATCCAGTCTTGGGCTTTGCTGAGTAATTCTGTTTCATTTTCAGCAAGATCATGGATTAAACCTAAACTTTGTGCTTTTTCCACACTCAGCTGTTTGCCTTCCATCAACAGCGGCAGGGCAGTTTGTAAACCCAATAAACGTACCATCCGCACAATACCACCGCCACCAGGCAATAAACCTAAAGTCACTTCGGGTAAACCAAACTTGGTTTTTGCATCACGAATTGCAATACGATGATGACAGCACAGAGCAAGTTCCCATCCGCCGCCGAGTGCCGTGCCATTTAAGGCAGCTACCACAGGAATACCACGGGTTTCAATATAACGCAGCTGTGCTTTTAGGCTTTCAATCATCTGAAAAAATGAGCTGGCATGCTCAGGCTGTACTTGAATCAACTCATCTAAGTCACCGCCTGCAAAAAAGGTTTTTTTCGCAGAGGCGAAAATGATTCCCGCCACTTGTTCGTCTGCTTTTAACTTTTGTACCACTTGCGCTAATGCATCTCTAAAGTCAGCATTCATGGTGTTGGCAGATTGATTTGGTGAGTCAAAGGTTAGAATGACAATGTTATCGGCATTTTTATAATAGTGAATGGCGCTCATTTTTATACTCCTTATACTCGCTCAATAATGGTGGCAATTCCCATCCCACCGCCTACACATAATGTAGCCATGCCGCGTTTTTTATCTTGTCGTTCTAGCTCGTCCAGTAAGGTGCCTAAAATCATGGCACCTGTAGCGCCAAGTGGATGACCCAAGGCAATAGCACCACCATTCACATTGACTTTGGCGGGATCAACCTGAAGTTCTGTAATAAAACGCAGAACCACGGCTGCAAAGGCTTCATTGACTTCAAACAGATCAATATCTTCAATGTTCAGTCCTGCTTTGGCTAAGGCTTTGCGTGCTGCAGGCGCGGGTCCTGTGAGCATAATGGCAGGGTCTGTGCCAACCAGTGCGGTAGCAAGCACTTTGGCGCGTGGTTTTAAGTTGTGTTGTTGTACCGCTTGTTCCGATGCAATCAAGACCAATGCCGCGCCATCAACAATACCTGATGAATTGCCTGCATGATGCACATGATTGAGTTGTCCTGCTTCAGGATATTTTTGCAGGGCAATCGCATCAAAACCCATTTGTCCCATATTGGCAAAACTCGGCTTGAGCTGTGCCAAGCTTTCAGCCGTGGTCTGTGGTTTGATAAATTCATCTTGTGCCAAAATCACCACACCTGCCTGATCTTTGACAGGTACAATCGAGCGCTCGAAATGTCCCTGTGCTTGTGCTGCTGCGGCTTTGTGCTGTGATGCTGCTGCAAATTGATCGACTTCTGTACGGCTATAGCCATCGAGTGTGGCAATTAAGTCAGCGCCAATACCTTGTGGAATAAAATCACAAGCCATATTGGTTTCAGGGTCGAATGCCCAAGCACCACCATCGGAACCCATTGCCACGCGTGACATAGATTCCACACCACCTGCAACGATTAAATCTTCCCAACCCGAACGAACTTTTTGCGCTGCGAGGTTCACGGCTTCTAAACCTGAGGCACAAAAGCGGTTGATTTGTACCCCAGCAACATCATTGTCCCAACCTGCGGCAATCGCTGCGGTTTTGGCAATATCTGCACCCTGATCGCCAATTGGTGTGACACAACCCAAAACAATATCGTCTACTTGTGAGGTGTCTAGGTTGTGTCGTTGTTGCAATTCATTCAATAAGGTTGTGAGTAGGCGAATGGGTTTAACTTCGTGTAATGCGCCATCTTTTTTTCCTTTGCCGCGCGGAGTGCGAATAGCATCAATGATGTAGGCCTCGCTCATAATCAATCCCTTGTCGATAGTTTTCTTTATGATTGCTTTTGAGTGTAATCTGAAAATTTTGAAGTGCAATGACGAGAACGGTACAGGTCAGTGAGGTTTTTTGCTAATTGGGATGACGCAGTAATTTGGCAGAAAGATTGAAACTATAATAGAGCGATAAAAAAAGCCCTTGCGGTGTGCAAGGGCAATCGATTGGAATTACGAGTTATTGTGAATTGTCGATTCTAAATTAATGATAACCGTGCAACTGACGGTATAAACCAGGTGTGACGCCAGTCCACTTTTTGAAAGCACGGTGGAAAGTACTGGTTTCGCTAAAGCCAACTTGTTGTGCCACATCTTCAAGGGTAAGTTCAGGATTCAGCAATAGGTGAATCGCGGCATCACGGCGTAATGCATCTTTTACCCCTTGATAGCTTTTACCTTCTGCAGCCAAACGACGACGCAAGGTTTGTGGCGATAGGTACAGCATGGATGCAACATCGTTCAAGGTTGGCATTTCTTCGCCAATTTGGCTCTTTAACACGTCACGAATACGCGAAGTTAAAGAATTGGTGTTTTTGAATTTCACCAACAATTGCGCAGGCGCGGTTTTTAAGAATTCGTCTAAGGTTTCTTGGGTTTGACGAATTGGTAAATCCAAGTAGTCGGCAGCAAAGGTAATTTCGGTGCGTGGCATGTCAAATTGCATGACAGGCGCAAAGAACAGCGCATCGTATTCATCTGCATGTGCAGGACGTGGATAGCCAAAATGTACGCGCTCCAAAGGCAGGCGACGTTCAATCAGCCAAGATGCCAAGCCGTGCCAAATCATCAACATACTTTCAGTAATAAAGTGATCAGGATCCATAGCTTGTGGAATAGATGGTACCAAACGTGCTTCGTGTTTATCACGTTCTAAGGTAACCGACCAATCATCACCAAACAGTTTGTAGAATTGCGAAGAGAGTTCTAAGGCATCGCCCAGTGTTTTGGCGTGAATTACCAATTGGCACATGATCGCGAATGTACCCAAACGACGTGGCTGAGAATCAAAACCCACGTGTTCGTCTTGGGTCACCATCCACAACATTTTAATAAAGCGAGTATATTGTTCAGGTGAAATACGTGCTTTCGGTTGGCGCAGAAGTTCTGCCTCAATACCGACATGAGATAATAAGGTTTCGACATCCATGCCGAGTCGCTTAACACCCGTGAGCGCTGCATTTACAAAATGGATACTAATGGTATCTCTGCTCATGTTAAATCCTTCAGTCTCTTTTGTATTCACGTAAGCTTGACCTAAATGACGCTAAAAATTGAAATTGGCAATTTACAATACCAATTTTACTTATTTTACATAATAAATTGCCGAAATGATCAAGGTAAATGGCTGAACATGACATTGTGTTACAGTTTTGCTGTTTATAAGATGAACGGAAAATCAGTAAAAATCGAGTAATCACAACAATGACACATGCACTGAGCGGTTTAAAAGTTTTAGATTTTTCTACCTTATTGCCCGGCCCTTTTGCCAGTTTGTATTTGGCGGATATGGGTGCAGAGGTGATTCATATTGAATCGGCAACCCGTCCTGACTTAATTCGTTTATTTCCGCCCTATGCCAATGGACAAGCGACTTCGCACAGTTATTTGAATCGGAATAAACAGTCAATTACTTTGGATTTAAAATCCCCCGAAAGTATTCAGCTTATTCACGATAAAATTGCCGAATTCGATATTGTATTGGAACAGTTTAGACCAGGCGTGATGCAGCGTTTAGGGCTGGACTATGCCAGCTTGGCAAAAATTAATCCGCGACTGATCTATTGTTCCATCACAGGTTATGGACAAACAGGCGATTATCAAAAAAGGGCAGGACATGACATCAACTATTTAGCCTTGTCTGGCATTGCGGGGCATAGTGGACGGCAAGCGGGTGGGCCGCCACCGCTCGGGATTCAAGTGGCCGATGTAGCAGGTGGATCATTGCATGCTTTGGTGGCGATTTTAAGTGCAGTGATAGAACGTCAGTGCAGTGGTTTAGGGCAGTATATTGATATTTCGATGACCGATTGCGCTGCGACTTTAAACAATATGGCCGCTTCAGCAGTTTTGGCGGCACAGGTTCCTCAATATGCTGAGCAATCTTACTTAAATGGTGGCACCTATTATGACTATTATGAAACAGCAGATGGCCGTTATCTTTCAGTCGGTAGTTTAGAGCCGCAGTTTATGCAGGGTTTGGCACAGATTTTAAACTTACCGATACTTTTGGAAAAAGGGGCATCTTTAGATCCGCAAGAGCGCTTGCAAGTCAAACACGCTATTCAAGATAAAATTAAAACACAAAGTTTTGCCACATGGCAGCAGGTATTCGCGCAATATGATGTCTGCGTTGAACCTGTATTCACTTTAGATGAAGCCTTACATTCACCTTTGGCACAGCAACGCGGTTGGACAGTAGAAGTTCCTATTCAGCAGAATGCCGAAAAAACTGAAACTCAGTTGGCGTGTCCAATTAAATTTTCACGTTCTCAAATGCGTTACGATTATATCGGGCAGGCTTTGGGCGCAGGGCAGTGGTCATCTCAGACTAAAAATCAGGATGAAGATAAAGCCAAGTCATAACCACAGGTAATCAATAAAAGTTCGAATAGATGCTTTAGCAGAAAAAGTGCTAAAGCATGCACTATTTTGTGATAGCTCTATAAAAAGCCTGTAAATTTTGGCAAAGGCTTACAGGCTGTGATGTTGCAATGGCTTATCAATAAAATCGCTAATAAATATGTAAAAAACACATTTTGTTGATAGATTGAATCTCGCTATGCTGTCAGCCGTGATAATAGAAATGACTAGCTGTACGCCATGTATTTATATACTGATTTCGATCAGCAACTGATTAATGAACGTGTTGCACAGTTCCGCGACCAAACGGAACGTTATTTAGCAGGCAAATTGACTGAGGATGAATATCGTCCATTGCGTCTGCAAAATGGTTTGTATGTACAACGCTATGCGCCAATGTTGCGTATTGCGGTGCCTTACGGTCTGATGAACTCTAAGCAATTGCGTAAAGTTGCGCAGCTTGCCAAAGACTATGACCGTGGCTATGCGCACGTATCAACACGTCAAAATATTCAGTTTAACTGGCCTGCACTGGAAAATGTGCCTGACATGCTGGCAGAGCTTGCAACCGTACAAATGCACGCAATTCAGACTTCGGGTAACTGTATTCGTAATACCACCACAGACCAGTATGCAGGTGTCGTGGCGGGCGAAATTGCTGACCCACGTCCAACCTGTGAATTAATTCGTCAGTGGTCGACTTTCCACCCTGAATTTGCCTTCTTGCCACGTAAATTCAAAATTGCGGTGTCTGCACTGGAAGAAATTGACCGTGCTGCGACTGCATTTCATGACATTGGCGTCTATATTGTTAAAAATGCGGCAGGTGAAACGGGTTACCAAATTAAAGTGGGTGGTGGTTTAGGCCGTA
Source organism: Acinetobacter sp. YH12099 (assembly GCF_013419195.1). Taxonomy (NCBI): domain Bacteria; kingdom Pseudomonadati; phylum Pseudomonadota; class Gammaproteobacteria; order Moraxellales; family Moraxellaceae; genus Acinetobacter; species Acinetobacter sp. YH12099. The sequence continues at coordinate 26,529 of NZ_VPAP01000010.1, forward strand.
CGCCAATTATTGGTAGTGTGATTCGTGAATTCTTGCCACGTGAAGATTTGATTGCTTACTTAGAAGCTATTTTACGTGTTTATAACTTGCATGGTCGTCGCGACAATAAATATAAAGCACGTATCAAAATTTTGGTAAAAGCTTTAACGCCAGCAGTATTTGCAGAAAAAGTTGAAGCTGAATTTGCACATACGGTGAAAACCTTAAAAATTGATGCAGAAACTTTGCAAAAAATGGATGAAAACTTCACGCCATTTGCTTATCAAAACTATGCCGATGAAGATTTTAGCGAGCTGTTTGCACAGTATCCAAAATTCAAGCAATGGTTCAACATCAACACCAATGCGCACAAAGTACAAGGCTACCGTATTGTCACCATTTCATTGAAACGTGCAGGTGTTGCACCGGGTGACATGACGACAGAAGAAATGAATTTGATTGCAGATTTAGCCGATCAATATACCTTTGGTGAATTGCGCACCACGCATGAGCAAAATATTGCTTTGGTAGATGTGCCACAAAAAGACCTGTTTGCATTGTGGCAAGTGCTCGATGCCAATAACTTGGCGCGCGCGCATATTGGCTTTATTACCGATATTATTTGCTGTCCGGGTGGTGATTTCTGTTCACTTGCCAATGCCAAATCTATTCCAATTTCAGAAGCCATTTCACGCCGTTTTGATGATTTGGATACCATTTATAATCTTGGCAAACTGGATTTAAATATTTCAGGTTGTATGAACGCTTGTGGTCATCACCACGTTGGTAATATCGGGATTTTAGGTGTCGATAAAAAAGGCGCGGAATTCTACCAAATCACTTTGGGCGGGCATGCAGACCATGATGCGTCAATCGGTGATATTTTAGGGCCATCTTTTGCTGCTGAAGTGATTCCTGATGTGGTGGAAGAAATTTTAAATACCTACTTAGATTTGCGTAGTGAAGGTGAAGATTTCATCGACACTTATCGCCGTGTCGGCATTCAACCATTTAAGGAGCGCGCTTATGCTTAATACTGCACTACCTGTGCTCGCAAAAGATGGCACGATTGCAGACAATACTTATCAAGTGATTGCTGAAGATGCAGCATTACCGCAAGGTGATGTGGTGCTCAGCGTTGAACAGCTTGATCAGTTGGCACAAATTTCAGGTAAAAAAGCCCTATATTTAACGGTAGATGCTTCGCCTGAAAACCATGAATTTCCATTGGCAGAACTGGATGCGATTTTTATTGAATTTGCAGGTTTTAACGATGGCCGTGGTTATTCTTTTGCGGCATTGTTACGCCGTCAAGGCTTTCAGGGTGAACTTCGCGCAGTCGGTGATGTCTTTAAAGACGTCTTAAATTATATGAAGCGTGCAGGTTTCGATACTTTCGTGATTAAAGAAGGTAAAGATGTGCAAGAAGCTGCAGCAGGTTTGGCGGACTTTACCCATCCTTATCAAGCTTCTACCGCAGTGCCAAAACCAAATTATCAAACAGGTGCGTAATATATTGATGATGGATTTCATCGAAATGTAGATAGATTTTATCGAAATATCACGGTTCACACATTTACAAACAGCCTGCCATGTGCAGGCTTTTTGTTTGCCTTAAAATGATCAAACGGCTTGTTTTATCGCACTTCTTAATGATTTAATTTACCGTAAAGTGCTGTAGTATAAGCACGCTGATGTAGCATCGCAGTCTTATGTAGGCGTTATTTTTACATTATCAAAAATCAATCAAGACGATAATTTGATGTGATTATCCTCTGATTTATTTTTCAATTTTTTCATGATGAAGTGATTTGTCTTTATGCAAAATTCTATCCGTATTGGTATTGCTGGTTATGGCAACTTAGGTCGTGGTGTTGAAACGGCGATTCATAAAAACCCAGATTTACAATTGGTGGGTATTTTTACCCGTCGTGCGCCTGAAAGCGTTTCACCATGTTTTGCTGAAACAGCAGTGTTTCACATGGATTCATTGTCAGATTTTCAAGACAAAATTGATGTGCTGATTTTATGTGGTGGTTCAAAAGACGACTTGCCACAACAAGGTCCAGTACTGGCGAGCCAATTTAATATTGTCGATAGTTTCGATACGCATGCACGTATTCCTGAATATTATGCATCTGTAGATGCACCTGCGACAGCGAACAAGAAAACTGCACTCATCTCAATTGGTTGGGATCCAGGCATGTTCTCGATTAATCGTTTATTTGGTGAAGCGTTGTTACCTGATGGTGAAACCTATACTTTTTGGGGTAAAGGTTTAAGTCAGGGTCACTCAGATGCCATTCGTCGTGTTGATGGTGTAAAAGCAGGTGTGCAATATACCATTCCATCGAATGATGCCATTGAACAAGTGCGTAGCGGTGCGCGTCCTGTATTAAGCACCAAAGATAAACATACTCGTGAATGTTATGTCGTACTTGCAGAAGGTGCCGATGCTGCTGCGGTAGAGCAAGCGATTGTGACCATGCCAGATTATTTCGCTGACTACAACACAACCGTAAATTTCATTGATGAAGCGACTTTAGCCAAAGATCACCAACGCATGCCACATGGTGGTTTTGTCATTCGCAGTGGCAATACTAGCGATGAACAAAAACAAGTGCTTGAATTCTCATTGAAGTTAGACAGCAATCCTGAGTTTACCGCGAGTATTTTGGTGGCTTATGCACGTGCTTGCTATCGTTTAAACCAAATGCAGCAATATGGTGCAAAAACTGCTTATGATGTTGCGCCAGGTTTATTGTCAATGAAATCGCCTGAACAGTTGCGTGCAGAATTGCTCTAAACTTTTTAAAGCTATAAGCAAAAAGACGAATCAATGATTCGTCTTTTTACTTTTTGAATAAAGAAGGGTTAGGGAATGACTTTATTCAATCTACCTCAATCCCTCTTTACGAAATAGGGGTTGCAAGGCACTTAAAGTAATTCAATCGCGACCGCAGTTGCTTCACCACCACCAATACAGAGAGCAGCCACACCACGCTTGCCACCTGTACGTTTAAGCGCATGAATCAAAGTTAGGATAATACGTGAACCTGTAGAACCCACAGGATGCCCAAGCGCACATGCACCACCGTTAATATTCACTTTTTCAGGATCAAGCTTGAACTCATCCATTGGGCACATGGTGACCATAGCAAAAGCTTCATTAATTTCCCATAAATCTACATCTGCAACTTGCCAAGCTGCTTTATCCAATACTTTTTGAATCGCAGCAACAGGGGCGATGGTGAACTCAGATGGGTGTTGTGAATTGGTGGCATAAGCCACAATTTTCGCCAATGGTTGCAAACCTTTGCTTGCTGCATTTTCTGCAGATGTCAGGACTAAAGCCGAAGCGCCATCCGAAATTGAGCTGGCATTGGCTGCGGTAATTGTGCCATCTTTGGCAAAAGCTGGACGAAGTGTTGGAATTTTTTCAATATTGGCATTAAAAGGTTGTTCATCTTTATCTACAATGACATCGCCTTTACGAGTTGTAACTGTCACAGGGACGATTTCATCAGCGAAATAGCCTTCATTTACGGCAGTTTGCGCGCGTTTGAGAGAGCGAATCGCAAAATCATCCATTTGTTCACGGGTATAGCCTTTGCTATTGGCCATATCTTGTGCGAATGAGCCCATTAAACGCCCTGTTTCTGCATCTTCTAAGCCATCTAAGAACATGTGATCTTTCACATCACCGTGTCCCATGCGGTAACCTGCACGTGCTTTAGTCAGAATATAAGGTGCATTACTCATCGACTCCATGCCACCTGCAACAATGATGGAAGCAGAACCTGCTTTAATTGCATCGGCAGCTTGCATGACAGCTTTCATGCCCGAACCACACAGTTTATTGATGGTCACTGCACCTGTTGAATCTGGTAAACCTGCTTGACGCATAGCTTGACGTGCAGGACCTTGTTTTAGGCCAGCAGGCAAAACACAGCCCATAATGACTTCTTCTATATCTGTGGGTTGCAGACCTGCGCGTTGAATTGCGGCTTGAATACTTGCTGCACCCAGCTCAGGTGCAGTCAGTGTGGCTAAACTGCCCTGAAAACCACCCATGGCAGTACGAGCGCCATTCACAATCACGATATCAGTCATTTATATTCTCCAAATTGTTCTGTGCATTGTTATGCTGATGTATGGGTATGCGATACCTTGCCTCAGCAGTATAGGCAAAAAATCATGAGAATAAAGTGACAGCGAGTACCGAACTTTAGACTACTAAGTTAACATTCTGAAGTAAATTCTGTTCGAGTGATGCCCATTTTATTCAGTACCAAACGGTGATTCGATACCGTGGATGAACAATAGAAAAAGCTGCCATTTGAACCGATTGGGAGTCCTTGTTGTGCATTAAAAGTCACACTGGGGATGTTTAAGGTGCCACGCCAATCTAAATTTCCATATTTGAGTGCAGTTTTTTCTGTATAAATAATGTATTCATTTTCATCAATTTGGCGGTTCCGATTGCGATCCATAAAGATCAAAAATCCAGTATTCCAGTTTTGCTTGCTACATTGAACAAAGTTTTGCGTAGGACAAATCACCACATTGCTATGATGGGTGAAGGCATGAGAGCGTGCTATTTTCAGGCTGGACTGTAATGAATACTGAATTCGCTTGAGTTCTTGTTGTGCCATCAGCTGATGAAAATAGGGCAGGGCAATCATGACTAAAATCGCACTAATTGCTAACGTGACGATCAATTCAAACAGCGTGAAGCCGTTTTTGCTTATATTTGACATAAGTCTATACCTGTTATTGTTATGTTTTTTTATGATTAATTTGAGTAATTTGTTGTTTTATAGCACTTTATGTGTTGTATAATAATTACTAAACAACTTTTCGTGAAAGTGTTAGAATAAACCGCAAGAAAGATAGGCTATTCGCACCAAATAATTGAGTAAAAAGTTACCGAATTACAACGGAAATTGTAAGTAATTTTGTCAATAATTTACTTGATTAAAATTATCAAGCACTTGGAAAAGTAAAAAAGTGTTTGTATGATTCAAAGTGACTAGCTTAAAAATAATACTGGGGTATAAGAAAGCCTATCTCAGGGTAGTCGAAAATTTAGGCTTGAGCTTGAACAACAATTGTTATCTCTGGAGGATAAATCCATGAAAATGAGTCGTATTGCATTAGCAATGCTCGTAGCTGCTCCTTTAGCTGCTGCAAACGCGGGCGTAACTGTTACCCCATTAATGCTTGGTTATACTATGTTTGATACACAGCATAACAATGGCGGTAGTGATGGGGAATTAACAAATGGTCCAGAACTACAGGATGATTTATTCGTAGGTGCTGCGCTTGGTGTTGAGCTTACTCCTTGGTTAGGTTTTGAAGCAGAATATAGCCAAGTGAAAGGTGATGTTGATACAAACCGTGGTGAATATAAAGCGAAGAACATCGCAGGTAACTTCTATGCGACTTCTGACTTGATCACAAAAAACTATGACAGCAAAATCAAGCCATACGTATTGTTAGGTGCTGGTCACTATAAGTATGATTTTGATCACCCTGCTTTGGCATACCGTGACGGTGAAGAAGGTACTTTAGGTAATGCCGGTGTTGGTGCGTTCTTCCGTTTGAACGATGCTTTATCTCTTCGTACAGAAGCACGTGGTACTTACCACTTTGACGAAAAATTCTGGAACTACACAGCTTTAGCTGGTCTTAACGTAGTTCTTGGCGGTCACTTGAAGCCAGCTGCTCCTGTAGTAGAAGTTGCCCCAGTTGAAACCGTTGCTCCAGTTCAACCAGCTCCACAAGAGTTGACTGAAGACCTGAACATGGAACTTCGTGTGTTCTTTGATACGAACAAATCAAACATCAAAGATCAGTACAAGCCAGAAATCGCTAAAGTTGCAGAGAAGTTAGTTGAATATCCAAACGCTACTGCTCGCATCGAAGGTCACACTGACAACACTGGTCCACGTGCATTGAACGAACGTTTATCTTTAGCGCGTGCGAACTCTGTTAAATCTTCACTTGTAAATGAATACAATGTAGATCCAGCTCGTTTGTCTACTCAAGGTTTCGCTTGGGATCAACCGATTGCTGACAACAACACTAAAGAAGGTCGTGCTATGAACCGTCGTGTATTCGCGACGATCACTGGCAGCCGTACAGTGACTGTTGAACAACAAGCTCAATAATTTGAGTTAAGTTGAAAAAAACGACTCCTCGGAGTCGTTTTTTTATGCTTATTTTTTATGGCGTGTATCGATCAGAGAGCCTAAAATGATCCATATTCAATATGCTTTAAAAATACTGTAAAAGTATGATCTTGCAGAATAAAGGGTAAATAGAGTAGGGGCTGATAGTACTTAATATTTTGGTCTGTTGAACCCTAAACTAAGTCAAATTTTTTAGACAAGACATATAGACTTGATGTATCTCAGTCAATCAAGTAGTTGATTAGCGATTATGAAAATCAACATTGAGCAGTTTGTGGCGTGATTTCTCGCCGTATTATCAATAACGAAATTGCTTTAAAATAAAATTTGTCTTAAATTTACGCCATAAAAAAACAGCCAAATGTTGGCTGTTTTAGATTCTTAGCTTCTCAAATGAAGTGCAATAGAAGAAGATTTACTTTAGTCATGATCAGGGTGTAGTGGTTTCACATCCATCTCCTGATATGCAATCAGTTTGGTTTTGTGTTTCCATTTATAGCCTAACCAAATGACCAAGAACAAAAGAATACCAATATAAGTCGATAAAACTGCGAGCCATTCACCTTCAAGCACTGCTTGGTAGTTTTGCCCTAATACAACAATTGCACACAAAATAAAGGCAAACCATGGCGCAAAAGGAAAAAATTTAGCGCGGTAATCTAAATCTTCAAGTTTGTAGCCTTGTGCCAAATAGCCTTTACGGAAGCGATAATGCGATACAGCAATTCCGAGCCAAACGATAAAACCACACATGCCTGACATATTCAGAAGCCAGTTAAATACTTGTTTTTCGCCAATAAATGTTGTTAAAAAACATAGTGCAGCGATTGCTGTTGTGGCATACAGTGCATTCATTGGGACGCCACGAGCATCCAAGCGGGCAAAAGCTTTTGGTGCACTGCCTTTACGTGCCATATCAAATAGCATACGGGTCGATGAATACATACCCGAGTTACCAGCAGAAAGAATCGCAGTTAAAATTACTGCATTCATGACACTTGCGGCAAAGGCAAAGCCTGCCTGTTCATATAGTAAAGTAAACGGAGAGAGTGCAATGTTATCGGTGGCGGCTGCTTGAAGTAAACGTGGGTCATCATAGGCGATTAAGGTACCAATAATAAAAATACACACGATATAAAACAACAAAATACGCCAGAAGATTTGTTTGATTGCAATAGGAATGGTTTTCTTAGGATTTTTAGATTCACCCGCTGCAACGCCAACCATTTCAGTACCTTGAAATGAGAATCCTGCAATCATCGCCACACCAATTAAGGCAGATAGTCCACCTACAAATGGCGCTTCGCCTTTGCTCCAATTGGCAAATGTAGCAACATCAGGGTTGAGCATGATTTTGACAATCATAAAAATACCGATAATGATGAATGCCACAATCGCAAGTACTTTGACCAAAGAAAAGAAGAACTCAGACTCACCAAAACCTTTGACGGTTAATGCGTTAATTGCGAAAACCACCGCTAAAAATAATGCACTCCAGTAAAAGCCAGGAATATCAGGAAACCAAAATTTCATGATGAATTGCACCGCAACCAATTCAAATGCCACGGTAATAGCCCAGTTGTACCAATAGTTCCAACCTAGTGCAAAACCGAAACCACCTTCGACATATTTACTGCCATAGGTAAAGAACGCGCCTGAAGTTGGATTATGCGTTGCAAGTTCGCCTAGACTGGTCATCAAAAAATAAATCATGACGCCAATTAGGGCATACGCAAGCAAGGCGCCACCAGGACCTGCATTAGCAATGGTCGCACCTGAAGCAAGGAATAAACCTGTACCAATTGAGCCACCAATGGCGATCATGTTTAAATGACGCGCACCGAGCTTACGCTGCAGTTTTCTACTGTTGTGTGAGTCGCTCATCCTACTTCCTTTGTATTTTTCTGCGTGCTGGCAAACAGCACTTTAAAGCCTTGTTGATCTGCCTTGATTGTGCATTGACCGAAACTTTGTTCAATTAAGAGTGGATAATTCAAAAAGCGATTGGCCACAATCCAAAGTTCACCACCCGATTTCAGATGACGACGTGAGGTTTTACACAGATTTTCACTGGCATCGTAATGTGTTTGAATGCCTTGGTGGAACGGGGGATTACTCACGATGGCATGCAAAAATAGCGGTGCATCTTCAATGCCTGTCACGGCTTTAATTTCAAGTTGTTGTGGATTGAGCTGATTTTTTTCAAACGTCATTTGCGTTGACGCTAAAGCAAAGGCATCGACATCTAAAGCAAAAATACGATTTTCAGGGTTAAGTTTGGCTAAGTAAGCACTTATCACACCCGCGCCACAGCCAAAATCTGCAATTTTTCCAGCAGTAACCTGATTCAAATAAGGCAATAATACAGCCGTGCCAACATCCAAGTGTTTTTGGCTAAATACACCCGGCAAGGCACTAATTTGTAAATCACCTTTAGGTGTAGCAACTGTATAGTTTTTCGCCCAATCTGCTAAGGTTTTAGTTTGAACCTTGCAGTCTAAAATCAGCTGCCATAGTTGGCAGTGGCGGGCGCTATCTAGTTTGAGTGTTTTGCCATAAGGTTGTAATTGCTTTGCAGCCCGTTCAATTCCTGCTTTCTTTTCACCGACTAAAAATACGCTGCTGCCTTGTGGGAGTTGTGCGGCAATGGTGTGAATCAGGTAATTGAGCAGTTCCTTAGATTTCGGTACAAAAATAACAGCCTGATCAAATTCACCGACAGGCAATTCTGCACCAAAATGCACTTGTGCCTGTTGATTTTGAAAGTATTGATAGTCGTTAAAATTCCATGTCCAAACAGAAGTTTGGATTGAGTCACCCAATTCTGCGAGGAGTTGATCGGTCGGGGCATTGATCAGTAGAACGCGACCAGACAAATAGTCATATTGTCTGAGTAAAACTTCGCTTTGGGGGTTCATGGTTCTCTCTCCAATAGAAAAACACTGCCCAAGTTCAGCTCAGACAGTGTTTTTTGGACATGCAATTACTTTTTAGTTTCAGGAAGCACAATATTTAAAATGAGTGCTGCAATACCGCCTGTTGCAACGCCTGAACTGAAAATATTACGGAATAATTCAGGTAAGTGTTCCAGAATTTGTGGCACTTGTGCAACACCTAAGCCTAAGCCCAATGAAATTGCAATAATCAGTAAGGCACGACGATCTAAAGCGACACCTGAAAGAATATTGATTCCCGAAGCGGCAACGGCACCAAACATCACCATCACAGCACCACCTAGTACGGCTTGAGGCACAGCCTGAATCACACCTGCAACTGCAGGAAGTAAACCTAAAATGATGAGTAGGGCAGCAATCCAGATGCCGACATAACGGCTAGCAACACCTGTAAGTTGAATCACGCCATTATTTTGGGCAAATACCGAACTTGGAAAGGTGTTGAAAATCCCTGCCAAGAATGAGTTAGCGCCATTTACCAATACACCGCCTTTAATGCGTTGCATCCATTGTGGGCCATCGACAGGTTGATTGGAGAGTTTAGAGGTCGCGGTAATATCACCAATGGCTTCTAATGACGTCACCAAATAAATAAATGCCAATGGAATGAATAAGCTCCAAGAGAAATCCAGTCCAAAATGCATCGGAGTCGGCACTTGTACCAGAGGGGCATCTTTCAGACCTGAAAAGTCGAGATGACCCATCATGCCTGCCATTGCATAACCAATCACCAAGGCAATTAAAATGGCAGAGCTTTTAATCCACGTGATATTGATGCGGTTCAAAATAATAATAATTGCCAAGACGGTACACGACATAATCAGGTTGTCGGTATTGGCAAAGGTATTATTGCTCATGGCTTGGTAGCCACCGCCCATACTGATTAAACCTTCTTTAATTAAGGTCAAACCAATGAGAAGTACCACAATACCAGTGACCAATGGGGTAATCAGCTTTTTGACCCACGGTAAAATTTGCGATACGCCCATTTCAATAAACGAACCTGCAATGACCACGCCAAAAATTGCCGCCATGACCGATTCAACAGGTGTGCCTGCGGCGACCATAGCAGAGCCAATACCAATGATTGGGCCAATAAAGTTAAAACTGGTGCCTTGCACAATGAGCAAACCTGCACCAAAAGGGCCGACTTTTTTACATTGTAAAAAGGTTGCAATGCCTGAAATGACCAAAGACATTGACAAGATCATGTTGGTATCTTGTTTGGAAACACCTAAAGCCAAGCAAATTAAGAGACCTGGTGTGACAATTGGAACAATAATTGCCAGTAAATGCTGAAAAGCTGCTAAAAAAGCGATGAATGGTTTTGGACGGTCATTCAGACCATAGACCAAATCGAGCTGGTCTTTTGGGTGGGGAGAGTGGTTTAAATCAGACATGAGTCATAAAAAATTGCAAAAGTGGCGCTATTCTAATCGAGTTACACAGCTTTACAAAACCCAAAGCACGCCACTCATCAAAAAAATTGTGTGTGTCAATAAAGTGTCACTATAAAACTTTAGTATTTTTCTGTATAATTTGCCCTCAAATTTATAGCGTATTGAATTTAAATGTCTGATATTAAAACTCTCCGCAACATCGCAATTATTGCGCACGTTGACCACGGAAAAACAACTCTTGTGGATAAACTTTTACAACAATCGGGCGCACTCGGTGAACGAGCGGGCGAGATTGAGCGTGTCATGGATTCAGGCGCTATTGAAAGTGAACGTGGTATTACCATTCTTGCAAAAAACACTGCAATCAAATGGTTAGACAAACGTACTGATACTGAATACCGCATTAACATTGTGGACACCCCGGGACACGCCGACTTCGGTGGCGAAGTTGAACGTGTAATGTCGATGGTGGATTGCGTACTTCTTTTGGTTGACTCACAAGAAGGCCCAATGCCACAAACACGTTTCGTAACGCAAAAAGCGTTCGCACGTGGTTTGAAGCCAATCGTGATCATCAACAAAGTAGACAAGCCAAACGCGCGTCCAGACTGGGTTATTGATCAAGTATTTGACTTGTTTGATAACTTGGGTGCAACCGATGACCAATTAGACTTCCCAATCGTATATGCATCAGGCTTACGTGGTGTTGCTGGTCCTGCGCCAGACGAATTAGCGGAAGATATGACACCGTTGTTCCAAACAATTGTAGATATCGTTGAGCCACCAGCAGTTGATGTTGATGGTCCATTCCAAATGCAAGTCTCTTCACTTGACTATAATAGTTTCGTGGGTGTGATTGGTGTGGGTCGTATTCAACGTGGTTCTGTGAAATTGAATACACCTGTAACCGTGATTGACCAAGAAGGCAAAACACGTAACGGTCGTATCTTAAAAATCATGGGTTACCACGGTTTAGAGCGTATCGACATCGAATCTGCATCTGCAGGTGACATCGTTTGTGTAACAGGCATGGACGAATTACATATTTCTGACACGATTTGTGATCCGAAAAATGTAGAAGCTTTACCGCCGCTTTCTGTAGACGAACCAACCGTATCGATGACATTCCAAGTCAACAACTCACCTTTTGCGGGTAAAGAAGGTAAGTTCGTGACTTCACGTAACATTCGTGAACGTCTAGACCGCGAATTAATTCACAACGTTGCACTTCGTGTAGAAGATACTGACAGTCCAGACCGTTTCAAAGTATCTGGTCGTGGTGAGCTTCACCTTTCTGTATTGATTGAAAACATGCGCCGTGAAGGCTTCGAAATGGGTGTATCTCGTCCGCAAGTCATCTTGAAAGAGATTGATGGCGAAATGCAAGAACCATACGAAAACGTGACTTTTGACGTAGAAGAACAGCACCAAGGCGCTGTGATGGAACAAATGGGTAACCGTAAAGGTGAGATGACCAATATGGAAGTAGACGGTAAAGGTCGTATCCGTATTGAAGCCACTGTGCCTTCACGTGGTTTAATTGGTTTCCGTTCTGAATTCATGACCATGACTTCTGGTACGGGTATCATGACGTCAAGCTTCTCACACTATGGCCCAATGAAAGCAGGTCAAGTTGCGAAACGTCAAAACGGTGTGTTGATCTCTATGGTTCAAGGTACGTGCTTGGGTTATGCATTGTTCAGCTTGCAAGACCGTGGTCGTTTATTCGCCAAGCCTCAGTTAGAAGTTTACGAAGGTATGATCATTGGTATTAACTCTCGTTCAGATGATATGGTGGTTAACCCAACCAAAGCGAAACAGTTAACAAACGTACGTGCTTCTGGTACTGATGATGCGTTGACACTGGTACCTGCAATTGAATTCACGCTTGAACAAGCGCTTGAATTTATTGAAGATGATGAGCTGGTTGAAGTAACGCCAAAGTCAATTCGTATCCGTAAGCGTTACTTGACTGAAAACGAACGTAAACGTAACCGTTCTGGTAAATAAGTTTTAAAAATGATGTTGTCCTCATGCGGGGCAGCAAAATTTAAAAATGCCATCAATTTATTGATGGCATTTTTTGTTTAAAATTAGCAAACCAATATATAAAAGCAGATGATTTCCGAGTAAATTACGTGGAAATGAAGCTATAAAATTAATGTATACTTCGTCACATAAATTAAAGTCAAAAAAACTGGAGATTTAAATGAGTATTATTCAAGAGTTCCGCGAATTTGCGGTAAAAGGTAACATGATCGACTTGGCTGTCGGTGTGATTATTGGTGGGGCATTTGGTAAAATTGTTGACTCATTAGTGAAAGATATCATCATGCCATTGATTACTGTGATCACTGGCGGTGGTGTGGATTTCACACAAAAGTTCTTTGTTTTGGGCGATAACCCAAACAATTTACAGTCTTTAGATGAGTTAACCAAAGCAGGTGTAAATGTCCTGACCTATGGTAACTTCCTTACGATTTTAATTAACTTCATTATTTTGGCATGGGTGGTGTTCTTAATGGTGAAAATGATTAATCGTATGCGCCGTAAACAAGAAGAAGCAGCGCCAGAACCAGCAGCAACGCCAGAAGATATCGCGTTGCTACGTGAAATTCGTGATGAATTGAAAAAACGTCAATAATTTTTAATACGCAATCAAAACAAACGGCGCTTTATGCGCCGTTTGTTTGCACCCTATTCTCTAGGATGGAGAGGCGCTGAAGGCATAAAAATTACATCCGAAACTTTACTTCTACCAAATGAAAACCAAACTGACTTTTTACAGGTCCGTGTAGTACGCGTTCTGCTGCGGTAAACACTAATTTATCAATGACGGGTACCAATTGTCCTTTTTTGACCTCACCCAATTCCCCACCTTTTTTTCCTGAAGAGCAGGTCGAAAATTGTTTGGCAATTTTGGCAAAATCAGCACCTGATTGAATCCGCTTTTTCAGTTGTTCACAGGTTTCTTTATCTTTCACTAAAATATGACGCACAATAGCGGTTCTCATACTTTTTTACCTCGTTTGCTTGTTGCAGCTTTAGTCGAAGTGAGTACTTTTTTCAAAGGCTGACATTCAGGACAAAATACCGAGGCACGTTGGCCCAGTTTTAAATTTTCTAGTGTGGTTTCACAGTTCACACACATTTCACCTGCACGTCCATACGCCAACAAGGTTTGTTGGAAATAGCCATTTTCGCCCATCGCATTGCTGTAATCACGTAAGGTCGAACCGCCTAAATCAATCGCTTGTTTTAAAATGCGTTTGATTTCGAGCACTAGTTTTTCAATCTGTTTCAAACTGAGTGATGATGCAGGTTGTGCAGGGTGAATACCTAAATTAAACAGACTTTCCGTGGCATAAATATTGCCCACACCCACCACGACATGGTTATCCATAATTGCAACTTTGATGCCAACATTTTTGTTTTTGAGCTTCTGTGCAAGATAGTCGGGGTTAAAGGCATCACTCAACGGCTCAGGGCCAAGTGGATCTATCAGTTTGCGTTGAGAGCTTTCATTTAGCCATAAAATACAGCCAAAGCGACGTGGGTCGTGGTAGCGCAATTGTATATCTTCAAACTGAATAATCAAATGGTCGTGTTTGCGTAAATCTTCCTGCGCATCGCAAAGACGAAAACTGCCCGACATGCCTAAATGCCACAACATGCTGTCTTGTTCAAATTGCGCCAGAATGTATTTGGATCTGCGGGTCAATTGCAGTAATTTTTGTCCTGTGAGTTTATGTAGGTTTTCTGGAATGGGCCAGCGTAAATTGGCTTGACGTACTTCTACATTCAGGACTTTTTGATCAAGTAGCGGCAATAGACTAGTTTTGGTAGTTTCAACTTCTGGTAATTCTGGCATGGTACAAATTCAATCCGCTTTTAGAAATTAAGCAGGCAAGGACATACAGTAATGCGCTTAATATTGGGCATTATCCATAGAATACAAGCCATAGTGTGCTGTCGCAAAATTATTCTGTGTAAAACAAAAGCAGGCTTTGCAAAAACCATACAACACGTTATAAATAAATCATTTTTAAACATCTATTATAGAAAAACCATCTAAAACAGATGGCAGATTCTGAGTGATTACTTCTTTTTTATTTAATGATTCGCTTTTGGTGAATCGCACTGTATGAGGGCTTGCAGCGTGACATTACTTTTTCAGCCGATTCAATTTGGATCACTGCAACTTGCCAACAAAATTGTTATCGCCCCGATGTGTCAATATTCTGCCAATGAACAAGGTGAATTGAGCTATTGGCATGAGCAGCAATGGGCCAATTATGCCTTGTCGGGCGCAGGGATGTGTATTGTAGAAGCCACGGCAGTGCAGGCAGCAGGACGTATTAGTTATGCAGATTTAGGCTTATGGAATGACATGCAGCGTGCGCAGATGAAAGCACTATTGCATAAAGTCAAAAGTATATCGCCTATGCCATTTGCTGTGCAGTTGGCACATGCGGGTCGTAAAGCTTCAACCGATAAACCGTGGCAGGGCATAGGACAGTTTGCACCGAATGAAGAACATGGTTGGCAGACGGTATCGGCCAGTGAGTTGCCATTTCAATCGCACGAACATCCACCGCATGCTTTAACGCAAGATGAAATTCAACAGGTCATTGCAGACTTTGCCAGCGCCGCAGTACGAGCGGTGGATGCAGGTTTTGACTTAATCGAAATTCATGCCGCACATGGCTATTTATTGCATCAATTTATGTCGCCATTGTCTAATCACCGCCAAGATGAATATGGCGGCAGTTTGGAAAATCGGATTCGCCTTACATTGGAAGTATTTCAAGCGATTCAAAATGCTGTTCCACAAGGCTATCCAATTGGGGTGCGAATTTCTGCAACAGACTGGATGGATGATGCAGATGGCTGGAATGTGGAATCTTCTGTGGGTTTGGCAAAGGCACTAGAGCATTTAGGTGCGGCTTATATTCACGTGTCTAGCGGAGGTTTGCATGTCGATCAAAAAATTGATGTGCATGCGGGTTATCAAACGCCGTTTGCTCATGCAATTAAGCAAGCTGTAAAAATCCCTGTAATTGCGGTGGGTTTGATTACTGAAGCGATGCAGGCAGAAGGTATTTTGCAATATGAACAGGCCGATGCGATTGCGATCGCACGTGCGATTTTATATGACCCTCGTTGGCCATGGCATGCTGCGGCAGAATTGGGTGAAAAAATTGAGATTGCCCCGCAATATTTGCGCTGTCAGCCGCATGGGTTCCGTACTTTATTTGCGCCGTTTAAATCAACAGATACGGAAGTGGAATCCTAATATTTTATCTGCTTAAAATAAGTGAAACTTACACTATTTTGCCGTGCTTTATCGGGAGCTTCGGTGTAAGCTAAATCAGTAAAACCATGTCGATCATGGGCAACACTGAAAAAGGATGTCAGGGTGTTACTGAGTATTTTATTTCCCATTTGTGCTGTGGTGCTGTTGGGATATTTTGCCGTCAGAAGCCAATTTATTGAAACCAGTGCGATTCAGTTTCTAGGTCAATTTGTCATGAAAGTGGCGTTGCCTGCATTTCTATTGCAGGCATTGGCCAGTAAAAGTTTGTCAGAAATCTGGCATCCTGCTTATTTCTTAGGTTACGGTGGCGGTTCTATTCTGCTGTTTATCTGTGCCTTTTTACTGTATCGGCATTATTTTAATTCAAATTTGACCCATGCCAGTGTATTGGCAATGGGTGCATCAATGTCAAATACAGGGTTTATTGGCACTGCTATTTTGACTTTATTGATTGGCAGTCAATCGGCAATTTATTTGTCTTTAACTTTAATTGTCGAAAATTTAATTATTGTAGCTTTGATGCTGATTTTGGCAGAACGAGGGCTACAATCTTCAGCGAAATCAGGTTGGCAGGTGTATGCCGAAACTGTGCAGCGTTTACTGAAAAATCCAGTAATTTTATCTATTTTATTGGGTATGCTGTGCGTATTGTTGAATTTCAAACTGCCGCAAGCTATTGCACAAGTGCTGGAAATGTTGGGCAAAACTGCTTCACCTTTGGCTTTATTTGTGATTGGTGGAAGTTTGGTCGGCATGCAAATCAAGTCGTTGAATTTGCAAAGTATTGTTTTGGTTGCATTCAAAGTATTGCTGATGCCACTCACGATTTTTGGAATTTTATGGGCATTAGATGTGAACCGAGAAATGCTATTTGTCGGGACTTTGCTTGCGGCTTTACCAATGCCAATTGCCTTTGGTATTTTCGGGCAGCACTATGGTTTACATGAAAAAGCCTTAGCCCCCTTGGTGTTGAGTACAGTTTTTGGTTTTGTGATGGTGGCGATTTTATTGACACAATCGGGTAAGTATTTATAGCATCGGTATCGAAGTGCTCAAATCATAAAAAAAGTCTGTACCATGCTGATACAGACTTTTTTAAAAATTTCTCTGATTAATAGCTTTTATAAAGAAACTATCTTAACTTTTCTTAGCGGTTGCCTTGTTGGAAGCTTTGGCTTGATCTGCCATCATTTTTTCAACCACAGCCAATGATTCTTTGGCTTGCGCTACATTTTCCTGTGCCAGTGAGGCAAAAATCTTTTTCGCTTCAGGCAAATTTTGCGGCACGATATTGCCATTCACAAACATATTGCCCACTGCCATGAGTGCAGGAATATAACCCTTTTGCGCCAAGTTTTGAATGCTTTGCAGCCCTTGCTTAATTGGTGCTTCATCTTTGTTTTTAAAGCCTGTGCTAATGTCATATAAGGCTTTGGCATGTATGGCTTGATAATGATCTTTGGCAATTAAAGGTTGTAATAGCTTTAAACCTTTTTGGTCAGATGCTGTCGTATTTTCCGAGAAATATAAAACGGCTAAATCGACTGTGGCATCATTAAAACCCTGATTGGATGCCGTCTGTAAATATTGTTTGGCTTTAGCAGCATCCTGTTTTAAACCCAGTGCGCCAGTAAGATAGTTTTTGCCTAAAACATAACTCGCAACAGGGTAGCCTTTTTGGGCAGATTGCTCATACAACTGAATGGCTTTCTTTTCATTTTTTGCTGTGCCTTGTCCAGTTTGTGTCAAATAGCCTAAGTTATACATGGCTTGCGCATTGCCTGTTTTGGCAAGCTTTTCTAATTCCTGATAGGCATCTTTAACCTTGTTGGCTTGCATTAATTGTTCAATTTTGGCAAAAGCAGGATCGGTTGGAATGTTACTATTTGCCATACTGATGCTGCTAGATAGGGCGATTGCACCCGCAATGAGTAGTTTTTTCATCATTTGAGTTGTACCTTGTTCTCTTTTACACATCATTCCGTTGATGTGCGTTTTGTTTTTACAGTGGTGCATTCATCATAAGTTGAAAAGTGTGAATGTAAATATAAAAAATGTGTACGAATGCTTTTTTTTTCATTGTCATTTGAAGGGAATCTTGCGACTCCCTTAACCTGAGCGGGTGGAATCTATTTTATTGCGGACGTGCAACATCGCCATTCAAATGTTCAGGCAAAGCCAATACTTGTACAGCTAACTCTTCCAAAGCACTTGGTTTGGCAACCACCAACGCTTTAAAACCTTCTGCAGTCGCTATGCTATTCACCACTTCCACATCATTATTCAGTTTGGCGGCAGGTGCAGGTGCTTCGCCTGAACCCTGAATTAAATGCAACCAATGTTTTGGTTTGGCTTTAAACCATAAACGTGCCACGACTTCCTGACCCAAATAACAGCCTTTGTCATAATGCACGCCATCTCGTTGATGCAAACGCAATTCCTGCGGTTGAAACACTTCTGCTGTTGAGGCTTGAATCCATGCCTGACCTGTTTCAATCGCTTGTAGTTGCCATGCGTTTAAATCAGTCACTTCAGCTGAAAATTCAGTTTGATTGCCCTGAATGGTTGGGTAAACCGTACCGATGGTTTCAAGCTGCATTTTTGAAAATGCACCAAACTTTTTAATGTGTTTGGCTAAATCTTCGGCTTGGTCGGCTGTGCTGATGATTTCAAAACATTCGGACGAGATTTTTTTAAGCCAGAAGCCAAACTGAACGCGTCCTTTTAAACTGCAAATTGCGGTATAACAGGTTGTATTTTCAGCTAATGTTTCGACATTGACTGTTACCTGACCTTGCAGGAATTTTTGTGCATCGACACCGTTTAAACTTAAAGCACTGAAAGCTAAATCGCGCATGAATAACCTTTCACATTGAAATCTAAGACTAAAGAATGAGGTCAATTTTGCGCTATTTTTCAAAAAAAAGCATTTTTAGGGCAAGAATTTTACTCAAAATGTAATTAAATGTTTCAAAAACCCCTGTTTTTATATTTAAGTGTATGAAATATATAGGATTTGGGAAATGGGTTTTTGGCAGCGTACAATGCTTTCGACGAGTGGAAACAATCATCCCATAAGATGTTGAGAACAATAGAGTAAGGGCGAATACCAGATGAATAACAACTACCGCAAACCACTGCAAGGCACTCAGCTCGATTTTTATGACGTGCGACAAGCCGTTGAAGATATCCAGCCAGGCGCTTATGCCAAACTTCCTTATACCTCAAAAGTACTTGCAGAACAGTTAGTGCGCCGTTGTGATCCTGCAATTTTAGAACAATCTTTAAAACAATTGATTGAGCGTAAACAAGAGCATGATTTTCCGTGGTATCCAGCGCGTGTGGTATGTCACGACATCTTGGGGCAAACTGCGCTCGTTGACTTAGCAGGTTTACGTGATGCAATTGCCGATCAAGGTGGCGATCCTTCTAAAGTGAATCCTGTCGTACCTACC
This sequence comes from Acinetobacter sp. YH12099, assembly GCF_013419195.1. Taxonomy (NCBI): domain Bacteria; kingdom Pseudomonadati; phylum Pseudomonadota; class Gammaproteobacteria; order Moraxellales; family Moraxellaceae; genus Acinetobacter; species Acinetobacter sp. YH12099. The sequence goes on from NZ_VPAP01000010.1 coordinate 45,828, forward strand.
CAGTTAATTGTCGATCACTCTTTAGCTGTGGAATATGGCGGTTTTGACCCAGATGCTTTCCGTAAAAACCGTGAAGTGGAAGATCGTCGTAATGAAGACCGTTTCCACTTTATTGAATGGACGAAAACTGCATTTGAAAATGTTGATGTGATTCCTGCAGGCAACGGCATCATGCACCAGATTAATCTGGAAAAAATGTCACCAGTCATTCAAAACCGTGAAGGCATTGCATTCCCAGATACTTGTGTGGGTACAGACTCACACACACCACATACCGATGCTTTGGGTGTCATTTCTGTAGGTGTAGGCGGTCTTGAAGCTGAAAACGTGATGTTGGGTCGTGCTTCTTGGATGCGTCTGCCAGACATTATTGGTGTGGAGTTGGTCGGTCAGCGTCAGGCTGGTATTACGGCAACGGACATCGTATTGGCTTTAACCGAGTTTTTGCGTAAAGAACGTGTGGTCGGTGCATATTTAGAATTCTTTGGTGAAGGTGCAGATAGCATGTCGGTGGGGGATCGTGCCACGATTTCCAACATGACACCTGAATATGGTGCAACTGCCGCTATGTTCTACATCGATCAAAACACCATCGACTATTTAACCTTAACAGGTCGTGAGGCAGATCAGGTCAAACTGGTTGAAACTTATGCTAAAGAAATTGGTCTTTGGGCATCTGAAATGACACAGGCAGAGTATCCACGTGTATTACGTTTTGACCTTTCAACAGTAACTCGTAACATTGCAGGCCCATCGAATCCGCATGCGCGTGTTTCAACTGCAGACTTAAAAGAAAAAGGCATTGCAGGTGTGGTTGAAAACCGTACTGATGGTTTAATGCCAGATGGTGCCATCATCATTGCTGCGATTACCTCTTGTACTAATACCTCAAACCCGCGTAATACTGTAGCAGCAGGTTTGTTGGCACGTAAAGCCAATGAGTTAGGTTTAGTGCGTAAGCCTTGGGTGAAATCATCATTTGCACCAGGTTCTAAAGCGGCTGCATTGTATTTGGAAGAAGCAGGCGTACTGAAAGACTTAGAAAAACTTGGTTTTGGTATTGTCGCTTATGCATGTACTACTTGTAACGGTATGTCTGGTGCATTAGACCCAGCGATTCAACAAGAAATTATTGACCGTGACTTGTATGCGACTGCTGTGCTGTCGGGTAACCGTAACTTTGATGGTCGTATCCATCCGTATGCGAAACAAGCATTTTTGGCATCGCCACCGTTGGTTGTGGCTTATGCGATTGCAGGAACGATTCGTTTTGACATCGAAAAAGATGCTTTGGGCACAGATCAAAATGGTAACCCGATTTATCTGAAAGATATTTGGCCATCTGATGCTGAAATTGATGCTTTGGTGAAAGAATCGGTTAAACCTGAACAATTCCGCCAAGTGTACATTCCAATGTTCGATTTGGGAGAGTCGGAAAAATCTGAAAGTCCACTCTACGACTGGCGTCCACAAAGTACTTATATCCGCCGTCCACCATATTGGGAAGGTGCATTGGCTGCGCCACGTACTTTAGCCAATATGCGTCCGTTGGCAATTTTGGGCGATAACATCACCACAGACCATTTATCTCCATCGAATGCGATTATTTTAGACTCGGCAGCAGGGGAATATTTGGCAAAAATGGGCTTGCCAGAAGAAGATTTCAACTCTTATGCAACGCATCGCGGTGATCATTTGACTGCACAGCGTGCAACTTTGGCGAATCCGAAATTGTTTAATGAAATGGTGGTACGTTCAGACGGCACAATTAAGCAAGGTTCTAAAGCGCGTGTTGAGCCAGAAGGCGAAGTAATGCGTATGTGGGAAGCGATTGAAACTTATATGAACCGTAAGCAGCCGTTAATTATTATTGCGGGTGCAGATTATGGTCAGGGTTCAAGCCGTGACTGGGCTGCAAAAGGCGTGCGTCTTGCGGGTGTGGAAGCGATTGTGGCTGAAGGTTTTGAGCGTATTCACCGTACCAACTTGGTGGGTATGGGCGTATTGCCACTTGAGTTTAAAGCGGGTGTTAACCGTAAAACTTTAGGTTTGGATGGTACGGAACTTTATAGCGTGATTGGTAATATTGCGCCACGTTCGACTTTGACTTTGGTGATTGAGCGTTCAACGGATGATGGTAAAAACCAAACAATTGAAGTGCCAGTAACTTGTCGTTTAGATACCGAAGAAGAAGTATCTGTGTATGAGGCGGGCGGTGTATTGCAACGCTTTGCGCAGGATTTCTTGGAAGGGAATGTGGCTTGATGATGTTTTAAGAATCTTCTTTAATTTTTCTTCTTTAAAGAAATGTTAGAGAATGATTATTGTTGAGAAAAGACCTCATTGTTAAGTGAGGTCTTTTTTTTTTGGAAGATGAATATATTGTGAATTAAACAGCAAACTCCTTGTAAACCTAACTTAATTTTCTAAAAAGTATCTTTCATTCAAAAAATCAGCAGTTATCAAAAACAATAAAATTTAAAAGTAGAAGTTTATTTGGTTGAAAAACACCCAATAAATACCTATCATAAGATATGTATCAAAAACGATGGAGTAGCCCAATGACTACCGCAAAAGTTTTTATGACAGGACGAAGTCAAGCCATTCGATTGCCTAAAGAATTTCGCTTTGAAGGCAAAGAAGTTGAAATCTTTCGTCGTGGTGATGAAGTGATTCTTCGTGAAAAACCAGTCACGGTAGATCGGTTATTTAAAGCGTTATCCCAAATGCCAAATGACTTTTATGCAGATGAAAGAGAAGATCTGCCGCCTCAAGAACGGGAAATGTTCTAATGCAAGTACAATATTTATTAGATACAAATATTTGTATTTACATTATTAAATACCAACCTGAAATTGTGCGTCAGTATTTTGAAAAACATCTTCCGCATCGAAATATATTAATTTCTGTCATTACGTTGGGAGAATTACGTTTTGGTGCAGAAAAAAGTCAACATAAAGAAAAGGCTTTAAAAGTCATAGATGAATTAACATCAATGATTCAAGTGGTTGAATTGGATGAAAATGTTGCACACCATTATGCAGAAATACGCCAGAACTTTGCATCTAAGGGGCAGATCATTGGCGCAAATGACTTATGGTTAGCAGCACATGCACGTGCAAATCATTGGGTCATGGTCACCAATAACGAAAAAGAATTTACTCGTGTCGATGGATTAAAAGTCGAAAACTGGGTATCTAATCCTTTGTAATTGAGTTAGATTTTTTATAAAAATCATCCTTAGCCCAACTGCCCTCATCACCCGTCAAAATGGACAATAGACAATCATCACAGAATAGATATACTGGATTGACCATTTCTAAACCACACGGAGAACAAAGATGGTAACTGCAGGTGATAAACCAGGAACAGGCTTCTATTTTTGTGTCCAATGCGGGCATCGCGTTTACTTAGAAATTGGTACAGACCGTCTACCACCGTGTACCAAATGCCATGGCACCCAATATAACAACAAGGTTGCCTAAGCTACACGACATAAAACAGCAGATCCTGTTTTAATCTAAAGCCCTATCACCCGATGGGGCTTTTTGCTATTTTAGCCATAGAAAACCCAAGGCAATGAGGTACAACATGGAAACAATACTCGGTTTATGTGTCGGCATTGGGCTAAGTGCTGCCAGTGGTTTTCGGGTTTTTGTGCCTTTGATGGTCATGAGTGTTGCGGCGCTCATGGGTTGGTTTGAACCCTTGAAAGGTTTTGAATGGTTGGCGATGCCTGCTGTTTGTCTAGCTTTGACCGTGGCAACAATCAGTGAAATTGCTGCGTATTATGTGCCGTGGGTCGATAATTTGCTCGACACTGTTGCAACGCCTGCCGCCATGATTGCAGGTACACTCACCACAATGGCTGTAAGCAGTGGCGAAATGTCGCAATTTGCCAGTTGGGCTTCGGCCATTATTGTCGGTGGCGGTACAGCGGGTGTGGTGCAAATGAGTACAGTTGCGGCACGTGGTGTATCAACCGCAACCACAGGTGGTGTTGCTAATCCTGTGATTTCAACAGGAGAGTGGATTGGGGCTGCCGTACTTTCAGTGTTGTCCTTCATTGTGCCTGTATTGGTGGTTTTTGTGGTGCTCCTGACCTTAATTTGGGCGATTCGCTGGATTCGAGGAAAAAAGAAAGTTGTTGAATCCTCCACATAGGTTTGTGGTCAGTTTGAAAATATTTTAAAAATAAGTGTGGTAATAAATTTAATATTTGAGCTTTATTTGATGATTTAAGTGCATAAAAAATGTCTATTTGGAAAATTTTTTAAAATATGACTTAAAAAGTGACAAAAATTTTAAAAATTAATCAAAATAAAATCATTTCGGGGAAACAATCCCATCCTCAAATCACTACTATATATCTCAAGGGTGTGATGGGGATCGAAAAGAGTAGATTGCTACCAGTTGCGTACAACGTGCGTGTAGTACTTACCCAAAAGGTCTCGATTCGGCTTAGGACGCTATAAACCAGAAGTTTATAGGCTATAAGATCATGGCTTATCCAGCATGATAGTTGAAGTAAACCACAGTTGTTTTCCCTAACACCCTAAAGAATATTGTTAAAAATATAAAAAACAAAACAAGATCAAGACAATAAAATCCAGACAAAATAAAAGCTTAAATGAATTTTAAACCATCTTTCTGCTACAAAACTCCCATCAAATTTTTCATTCAAATCTGTTAATTTGCAATAATCATCTACATCTAATTAGGTGTGATATGAGTGTTGATTACGATTTTTGGTGTCGCTTATTACTGACCTGCGCACTCATTAACTATGCCATTTTAATGCTGTGGTTTGTGGTGGTGATTTTCGCGCATGACTGGCTTCGACAGTTACATGGCAGATGGTTCAAATTGTCAGATGCAAGTTTTGATGCCATTCATTATGGCGGCATGGCGGTCTATAAAATTGGGGTATTGCTATTGAATATTGCGCCACTCATCGCGCTGTATATGATGCGACCTTAATTTCAAACTATAGAAACAAGCATCGAAACGCATAGAAACAATCGCTCGAAACAGTACATTAAAAACAAACGGTCATCGAAATAGAGGCGAAAAGCCCGCAATTTAAGGAGTTGGTAAACATGAATCAATTTAAACCTGCACTGATTTTAGGCGGTCTAATTTGTTTGGGGATGGTTATCGCGGGTTGGATCTTGGGCAATAGCGCACTTAAAATTAAACAATATGAGCGTGTGGTTTCAGTCAAAGGTTTGTCTGAACGTGAAGTAAAAGCCAATGTGGCGGTGTGGCCAATTCGTTTTAGTACTGCCAGTCAAGACTTGGCGGCGCTATATGACACCATGCAAAGCCAAACATCCCAGATTCAAAACTTTTTAAAAAATGAAGGTTTTAGTCCTGAAGAAATCACCATTGCGGCACCTGTAATTACCGATAAATACGCCCAGCAATATGGTGGCGATGGTAATGTTGCTTTACGTTATACCGCACATCAAACCATTACGGTCTATACCAAAAATATTGATAAAGTGCGCAGCGCACAAAGTCGCTTGGTCGATTTAGGTAAAAATGGAATTGCCTTTGGCGGTGAGGATTACGGGCAACGCACTGAATATTTATATACCCAACTCAATGACATTAAACCTGCCATGATTGAGCAAGCCACACAAAATGCCCGCAGTGTTGCAGAAAAATTTGCTGCAGATTCTGACAGTCGTTTAGGCAAAATTAAATCGGCCAATCAGGGCGTATTTAGTATTGAAGACCGTGACAGCAACACGCCATATTTGAAAAAAGTACGTGTGGTGTCTACGGTGGAATACTATTTAGCAGACTAAGTTTGGCAGACTAAGTTTGGCAGACTAAGTTTGGCAGATTTAGCTTGGCAGATTTAGCTTGGCAGACTCAGCCAATTCAAAATCTAAATCTTTACATTAAAAAGCACATCGCCCGACTGAATTGACAGTTCGGGCTGTGCTTGATATTTTGCCGGCACCGCTTTGTATGCTGTATGTTCATGGCTTTAAACGACAACTTTATTTATGCACCTCCACAAGAGCCTTTAAAAATTGTCTATGAAGATGACGATTTACTGGTGATTGATAAGCCCGCAGGTTTATTGTCTGTGCCTGGGCGTTTGCCTGAACATCAGGACAGTGCATATTTAAGAGTGCTCACAAATTATCCTCAGGCAAAAATTGCCCATCGTTTAGATATGGCGACATCGGGTATTCTCATGTTTGCCAAGCACCGTGATGCAGAAGTCGCGTTGAGCAAAATGTTTCAGGCGCGAACAGTTGAAAAAAACTATATTGCGTTAATTCAAGGCAAGCTTGAAGGTGAGGGCAGTGTCGATGTGCCTATAATTACTGACTGGGAAAACCGTCCACGCCAAATTGTGCATTTCGATTTAGGCAAGCCTGCGCAAACGCTGTATCAGGCTTTGGAATATTGTGCGGTTGAAGATGTTACCCGTGTGTTGCTCACCCCGATCACAGGGCGCTCGCATCAGTTACGAGTACACATGCAATATATTGGACATCCCATTACAGGTGATAAGTTATATCATCCTGAACCTCAAAAAAGCACGTTAGGTCGGATGGCGCTGCATGCCAGTTATTTGGCTTTCACGCAACCGTTAAGCCAAGTTCCTGTTGCAATTCGAGCACAGCTTCCTTTTTAGAGATTTTGGGATTCAATTTTTCTAACAGGCGCACATTTTTCAATTTTTTTGTGAAAATACTCAAAAATTGGGATAGTCTTCGTGCCGCTAACTCGCTAACGTATCCTTAGAGCTGTCGTTATTCATTTGCCTTGGCATAAATGAAGGAAATGAATAACTCGCTGTTTTAAAATTTTGTGTTTTTGAGTGTGGTGGGCTGTCAAAGCGGGTTAGAAAGCGTCTTTAAAAACTGAAGATGGTTTTTCAAAATATGGCAGACCAATGCGGGTGGGAGAAGTTATATGCTGTATATATTGGGTGCAATCATTATTGTTTTGGTGGTGATTATTTTTTGGCAATCTCAGCGCCGCCGTGAGTTGTCTGCCAGCATTCAATCTTTACAAAGCAATTTAGACCGCACTCGCTCCAATTTGGCGTCCGATGAGTTAGAAAGTAATGAATTAGAGCATCAGCTCACCATGCTACGCATCGAAATAGGCAGTTTAAAAGGTCGTTTAGAAACCTTGCAGCACTATCAACATATTTTAGACGTTGAGCAATATGTATTAGAACGTCGTCAACAAGTAGAAATGTTTGTAGAAATGATTAAATCCGAAGCGGAAAATACGCGGGAGCAGTGCAAGCAACAAGTTGAAAAAGTCCGAGATTTTTTAGCCGAGCATGAGCAAAAAACCAAAGCCAAAACGCTTAAAACAGCACAAGATCAATTGGGTGCTTTTTATAACTTGGTTGAAGAACGTCAGCAACTCGAACAGATTATGACCGCGCTGTATCATAAAATTGAACATCATACGCCTGCTTTTCAGTTGCCTGCACAGCAGCTATTGGATGATCTGATTGAAGGTTATGGCTATAGTGATGTAGCACAACACCTGCAGCAAGTACGACACAAGATTCAAGATGCGGTCAAAAATCAAGAAGTTGCGCATTGTGCTTTTGTCGATGAGCAACGCCGTCTAGCGGCAGTGACTTTGCTGGCTCAAGCATTTAATAGTAAAGCAGATTTATATTTGGCGCAGCTGACTGAACATAATCTGGCTGAATCGCTTCAAGCTTTGCAGGATGATTTTACTTTGCTGAATCATTATGCGGCTGCATTTGGACACGCAAAAATTCTAGACTCTTACTTAACACTTCGACAAGAAGAATTAAAGTTTGCTGCTTTACTGTTGGCATTTAAACAGGAAAGCATCTTGTCAGATGCCACAAATTAAACTGGCTGCAAATGCTTAAAGCAATTGTAGTGTCATGTAAAAGCAAGCTTCTGGGTAATTCAGACTAAAGTCAGTGTAAAACGAGATGAAAATTGAGTCCTTCGGGCAAATTTGTGCTATGTTGAATTCACTATTTTGTCACTTGCCAGATATATATTGGCTAAAAAGATAACAAGGATATTCGCATGACACGTGACTATGAACAATTCCCTGATGATGATAATGGCAATGTACTTTGGCAAATGCATGAAGATGGGGATGACCTGACAGAGCCACATGAGATTGAGTACTCCATCGCTTTTACCACACAAGAACAAGCTGAAAAATGTGCTTTGTATTTGTTGGCCGAAGAACAAAAAATTTCATTATTCCAAGATGAAGAATCTGACGCAGTTGAATGGATCATTACCATTTATGTTTACATGGAACCAGAGTATTCAGACATTGTCGATTTAGAGCAATGGTTCAGCAAAATTGCTGAAGAACATGGCGGTGAATACGATGGCTGGGGCTGTATGGCTTACGTCTACGATGATGAAGACGAAGACGATTACGAAGATTAAATCGGGTATCTGAAAAGCATGTGTTGATCACATGCTTTTTTATTTGTGATACATAATCTGCTGCCTAAAACTTTGGCGCTGATGACGTCATCATAAAAGATGCAGAGGTGCAAATATGGATATTGCAATGAAACGCGCTTATCTTGAAGCGACTCAGGCAGATGGAACACGGGTGCTGGTTGATCGCTTATGGCCGCGTGGTGTGAGTAAAGAACGCGCTCGTATTGACTTATGGCCCAAAGAAATTACGCCTTCGACTGGGCTGCGTAAATGGTATCATCAAAACCCTGAACAACATTGGGATGAGTTTCAGCAGCGTTATATAGCTGAATTAGCAGAGCAAGAAGAGGCTTTACAGGCGTTGTGTGAACTGGCACAGCAGCAAAAAATCACTCTGGTCACAGCAGCTAAAGATGAGCAGCACAATCATGTAGTGGTATTAAAACGCGTGATGCTGCAACGCTTAGCACAGTCCAATTAAAGAGTTTTATTTGATTATCCTTGTGCTTTATAAGGATTTTAAGTTTATGAAAATTCAGTAAAAAATGCTATAATATAGTTTTTGAGGTTTTTTATGTCTTTGCCAAATTGCCCAAAATGCCAATCAGAATACACTTACCAAGATGGCGACCTACTGATTTGTCCTGAATGCTCACATGAGTGGAAAGAAGGGGAACAGCTAGAAGAAACTGCTGCTGTGATTAAAGATGCAAACGGCAACGTGTTGGCAGATGGCGACACGGTGACTGTGATTAAAGACCTGAAGATTAAAGGTTCTTCGGCTGCTGTAAAAGTGGGAACGAAAGTGAAAAATATTCGCTTAATTCCAGATGCAGCAGATGGTCATGACATTGATTGTAAGATTGATGGCATGGGGGCTATGAAATTAAAATCTGAATATGTGAAAAAAGCTTAAGTTTAAGCAGATTTCAACAGCGCAGGCGACTTGAGTTGCCTGCGCTTTTTTATGGAGTTTATAAAAGTATTTTAGTATTCAAATTGAGCAACAATAACTTTAAGAGTGTACAAAATTAATACTGTTTTCTTGTGCCTAAGTCCTTTATATTTTAAGTGAAAAGAATAATTTTTAGGCAGTTTAAAGCCTAGCATCATTCAACAACACACTTCACCACTCATAAGAAAACTGGGGGCAAGTATGTCAGGATGGTTTGAGATTTCACAAGCAAGCAATGGTCAGTACCGCTTTGTACTTAAAGCTGGGAATGGCGAAATTATCTTAACCAGTGAACAGTATAAGGCGAAAGCATCGGCAAAAAATGGCATCGCTTCGGTACAAAAGAACAGTCAGGATGATGGGCGTTATGATCGACTGACATCTAAGAATGATAAGCCGTATTTTAATTTAAAAGCTGCCAACCATCAGATTATTGGTACGAGTCAGCTCTATACTTCTGAACAATCACGTGACAAAGGAATTGAGTCAGTGAAAACCAATGGCGCAAGCACCACGGTCAAGGATTTAACACAGGAATCGTAATTTTTTACATTAAATCTTGATGTTCAATTGCATTAGAAAAGCATGCTCTGGCGTGCTTTTTTATTGAGCTGAGTAGGCAAGGTGCTAAATTTAGCTTTGATTGAGCCGTTGAATTATAGATGACCATTTCAGGAGTTGCGAAGATTATGAATTTCAGATGCAATCTAAAAATATTGCTGGCGATCAGTGGTTTATTCGGTAGTGTTGGTATTTTTGCAGCACCGATCACTGCTGAAAAAACGATTGCTTCAAGCCAGTCGACTGCTTTGCAAGGACTGTATTTTCAGCATCAAGATTGGGAGTTGGCCTGTGATAATACAGGAACCTGCCGTGCCGCAGGCTACCAAAGCGATGATGATTTTGAACAACCGATCAGTATGTTATTGACCCGTCAAGCAGGTGCAAAGAGTGCTGTACAAGGGCAATTGCAAATTCAAGAAGATATTGCTCAAGCGACTTTATTTTTAAATGGACGCACTTTGCAACAATTAAACTTTCATGAAAGTATCGCCAATTTATCTGCTGCCAGTGTGCAAAAGCTGTTGGCGCAGGCGCGTCAGCATGTCGTGATCGAGTTAAAACATGGTCAACAACGCTGGAAATTGTCTGATGCAGGCATGAGTGCAGTGTTGCTAAAAATGGATGAATTTCAAAAACGTGTGGGTACAGACTCCGCAATATTGGCAAAAGGCAATCAAGCATCCACGCAGGTCTTAAAAGCGCAAGCGATGCCTAAAATTAACATTCTCATGCAGCCTCAACACCGAACCGCCAAAGCACAGGTGCTTACCGCGGCCAGTGCAGAAAAGTTATATCCAATTTTACAAAAAACTGTAGATCGTGAAGATTGTTATATGCTGTTTGAACCTGAACAAGCAGAACAGCAGATTCATACTTATCCCTTAAATCAAGATAGCGTGTTGGTTGAGGCAAGCTGTTGGCGAGGGGCTTATAATTGGGGTGTGGCTTATTGGGTTATGGATAAAAAACTGCAAAAGATACAGCAATTTGTAACTGATTCTGCTTCAGAATTTAGCAATGGACAGATTTTTGCCTATCAAAAAGGGCGTGGAATTGGCGATTGTTTCAGTCAAATTGAGTGGGCGTGGAATGGTCAGCAGTTTGTCAAAAGCTATCAATTCGATGCAGGACAATGCAAAGGTTTTGCAGGCAGTGCATGGGAAATGCCAAGCTTTGTCAGCAAGGTTGAATAAATGACATTCACTAGGGTCTGTTGACATTTCATAAATGGCTTGTGCTGTAGGCTAAAACTGAGCAGACCCTAATAAAAGCTGAAATTTTTTAGATAAATCTGGAGCTCGCTGGATGCACTGTTTAAGTCGCGTGTGCGACTAATTTTTCAATGATTTCATCCAACTTTTTCAGACGCTTGATTTCATCCCATAAAGCTTTGGCTTCGGGGTAATGTTTCGACATCATACCGAGCCATTGTTTATAACGTCCTAGCATGCCAATTTCAGTTTTGGCAGGGCCGTGAATAAAGCGAATTTGCAGTTGCAGCAAATCTTGCCAACTCAGCAAAGGCAGGTCTGAATTTTGACGAATACATTGGGTCAAATCTGGAGTGGTGACTGCACCGCGGCCAATCATCAAATCTTCACAGCCCGATTCTAACTGGCATTGTTTGGCATCGGCATTGTTCCAAATTTCACCATTGGCAATGACATTAATCTTCAATGCTTCACGAATAGGGCGTAGCTGATCCCAAAATGCGGGAGGCGTATAGCCATCGGCTTTGGTACGTGCATGTACTGTAACCCATGCTGCGCCTGCATCTTCAATGGCGTGCGCATTTTCTAGCATGAAGTTCCGATCCATATAGCCTAGACGCATTTTGGCGGAAACTGGAATATGAGCAGGAACGGCATCGCGAACCGCTTTAACCAGTTCATATACTACTTCGGGTTCATCGAGTAAAACTGAACCGCCACGATGCCGATTGACTGTTTTGGCAGGGCAGCCAAAGTTCATATCAATTGCAGGTGCACCCATAGCCGCAACTTTGGCTGCATTGGCGGCTAACATTTCAGGATTATTCCCCAAAAACTGAACATGCACAGGCGTACCTGCCGCAGTTTTGCCATTGGTGAGTAGTTCTGGGCAATAGGTGTGGTAGATATGGTCTGGCAAAATGCTGTCTGTGACCCGAATAAACTCTGTTACACACCAGTCAAAACTGCCTACAGACGTGATTACATCACGCATGATGGGGTCGGTTAAGCCTTCCATGGGTGCAAGAATCAGTTTCACAAGATGCTGCCAGTTCAAACAAAAGTGGAGTTATACGTTTTTTTCTGTGGGTTGTCTAGGAAAAGGGTTTTGAATTGAAGTGGTTGTAGCTAAGGTTCTGGTATTTAAGCTGTTTTATTTGACACAGTGATCTGTATCTCAAGTTTTATCTAGTCCATGCAGTTGATGTGCATCCTAGACTAGATCTTTTAATTGAGTTCTTACATCGTTAGAAATCATTTAAATGATTGGCTTAATTTAAACAGCCCATTCCCCCTCGACTATGCTATTAAATAATTGATCATCCTACACTTTGAATGAGCAAAATAAAAACACCTTACTTACTCAAAATCATTTCCAACACAAATTTAGAACCAATAAAACCGAGCGCCAATAAAAAGAAGCCAATAATGGTAAAGCGAATCGCTTTTTGTCCACGCCAGCCAAACTTATAACGCCCAAGTAACAACGACCCATAGACAAACCAAGAAATAATACTAAAGGCAGTTTTATGTGCTAAATGCTGTGCAAAGAAATGTTCTACCGTAAAGAAACCAAAACCTAGTGCGACTGTGAGTAAGGCAAAACCTGCAATCAACATATCAAACAGCAAAGATTCCATATCTTGCAAAGACGGCAGCAAATTTACCCAAACCCGACGTTTTTGTTTGTTTTTCAGTTCGCGGTTTTGAAACCACATGAGCACGGCATGAATGGTCGCCATCAACAATACGGCATAAGCAGACAGCGATAAAATAATATGAATATCTAAACCAATCGAGTTTTGGTTAATAAATAAATTATGTTGGCTGAATGAAAAACCTGCAATTAAACCCACTGCTGCTACAGGAATACCAATCAAATTTAGCGCAATTACAGGTCGGTAACTGCTGAACAGCAAGCTCAATAACAACATTAAACCCGCAGTAAATGACATTAGGTTAAACACGTTGTAGTTGACACCCATCGGCGTCCACATATCGTTATACAACACGGCAGCATGCAGCAATAAGCCCAAACTGAGCAGAGAACGAATAAACCAGTGATTTGGCGCACGTTTAGACATTAAATGTGAAAATAAATACCAAAAAGAACTGGTATAAGCGATTAATGCTAAAATCGTATAAACCAAGGGGAGACTGATCATGTCAAACCTTTTTCAGGATGATGAATATTCATTTATATAAATTCGATGCGAACTACAGTATCCTATAGCATCTTGTGCATAAATTTTCTATTTTAAAGAAACATTTTTTTGCTAATGGCTATTTTAAGCGGAATTTGCAATGTTTGATACCTTAACAGAACGACTCACGCAGAGTTTAAGAAATGTTACTGGCTCAGGGCAGCTAACCGAAGACAATATTAAAGATACGTTACGTGAAGTACGTATGGCACTTCTTGAAGCCGATGTGGCGTTACCTGTAACTCGTGAATTCATCGCGAAAGTTAAGGAAGAGGCATTGGGTCAGGAAGTGATGACTCAGTTATCCCCTGGTCAGGCGTTCGTCAAAATTGTCTATGACGAACTCACAAAAATGATGGGCGAGGCCAATGAAAGCCTTGACCTTGCTGCCAAGCCACCGGTTGTGGTGTTATTGGCAGGTTTGCAGGGTGCGGGTAAAACCACCACTGCAGCAAAATTGGCACGTTTCTTACAAGAACGTCAAAAGAAAAAAGTGGCGATGGTGTCTGCCGACGTTTACCGTCCTGCGGCAATTAAACAGCTACAAACGGTTGCAGGCGAAGTTGGCGCAATTTTCTTTGACTCAAATGCCAATGAAAACCCTGTCGATATTGCCAACCGTGCCATCGAACAGGCAAAAATTCAGTTTGCTGATGTGTTAATTGTCGATACTGCAGGTCGTTTGCACGTCGATGATGACATGATGGATGAAATCAAGGCATTACATTCAGCGATTAAACCGACTGAAACCTTGTTCGTGGTCGATGCCATGACGGGTCAGGATGCGGCAAATACAGCCAAAGCCTTTAATGATGCCTTGCCATTAACAGGTGTAATCCTTACTAAAACTGATGGTGATGCGCGCGGTGGTGCAGCACTTTCAGTTCGTGCGATTACGGGTAAACCAATTAAATTCTTGGGGATGGGTGAAAAACTCGATGCCCTAGAGCCATTCCACCCAGAACGTGTTGCACAACGTATTTTGGGCATGGGTGACGTGCTGTCTTTGGTCGAAGAAGTTGAACGTAAAATCGACAAAGAAAAAGCCGAAAAAATGGCGAAAAAACTGCAAAAAGGCGGCAGCTTCAACTTTGAAGATATGCTGATGCAGTTTGAACAAATGAATAAAATGGGCGGCATGATGGGCTTCTTAGACAAGTTGCCTGGCATGAGCAACTCAGGTATTCAAGATGCAATTGCGCAAGCCAATCCTGAAAAGCAAGTGAAAAAGATGGAAGCGATTATCCAGTCGATGACCATCAAAGAGCGTCGTAACCCAGACCTGATGAATCCAAGCCGTAAAAAACGTATTGCTGCGGGTTGTGGTATGGATGTGTCAGAAGTGAATAAGTTGATCAAGCAACATGCACAAATGGCAAAAATGATGAAAAAATTTGCCAATCCATCGGGCATGGCAAAAATGATGCGTTCACTGGGCGGTTTACAAAAGCAATTCAGTGGCGGCGGTATGGGGCCATTGTTTGGTGGCAACGACCCAACCAAGAAATAATTGTTAAAAACATCTTAGAATCAAAGTGTTAAAAAAGCAGGCGCATAAAAATGCGCCTGCTTTTTTGTTGTTCTTTATTCGTAGATGACAGCTATACCGAAAGATTTATCAGCGTAGATGGAGCAATGTTTGGTTTTTAGTGCACTTCATGGGTTGCATATTGAATATAACGCTGCAAACCTTTGAGCAATAAATCTTGCTCGACTTGCGGTTGATATTGCTGCAAGAATTTGGCAAACAGCGGTGCATCGCCACCCGTTAAAATCAGTTTACGTGGTGACTGTCGAATTACATGCTCAATGGTGCTGAGCAAGCCGAGTAAAATACCATGATGAACAGCATCAATGGTGCTGCGTCCTGGGGTGAGTTCATCAAATGCAGCATCGGGAATTTTAATGCCTTTGGTGTTTTGAATCAGTGCATCACGTTGCAAATATAAGTTCGGTAAAATATAGCCGCCTAAATGCGTCAGTCCATCCGCCAAATCAATAGTCAGCGCCGTACCACAACTAATGACACAATAATTTTCTTGTGGGTCATTTGCCACGGCAAGCACTTGCAGCCAGCGATCTATCCCCAGTTGTTGAATATCATATTCACAATGCAAACCTGCATAATCTGCATGCACTTTGGCATAAATCACAGGCACATTCAGGGTTTTTAAAATCAAGTGAATGCGTTGATTATTCTTCTGATCTTGTACCGATGACACGCCTACTTTATGCACATTCAGACTTTTAAAGTGTTGAATCAAACCCAGCAACAAATCGGCAGGAGATTGCAAATGCAATTCTGCTTCATGTTCGATGATGCGGTCTTGTTCTGTGACCCAATATTTCAGGCGGGTGTTACCAATATCTAGCCATAAATTTTTCATGAAGATGACTCGGCATGATCGATAGGGCGTAAACGTCCCTGATAAAAAACTTCAAGCCCTTGTGCTGTTTCAATTTGCACTGCGCCATCATCCTGAATGCCTAAAAAAGTACCCTGACAAGTACCTTTAAAATGTTCAAATTCAACTTGTTGTTGCATAAATGCGGCATGATGATTGAAGCGAGATGCCAAATTATAGCAATCGTGATTAAACCAGTCGCAGGCTTGTTGAATGGCAAGATAAAGCTCTGCGATCAGGCGCACACGATCAATAGATACCAAACCCAGTTCGGTTAAAGATGTGGTTTTTTGATCAATAACTGCTGAGCTGACAGGTGCAAGATTAAGCCCAACCCCAACAATGACTTGCTGTGCAGAAATTGGCTCAATTAAGATGCCGCCCCATTTGCCTTGCGGGCTGTATAAGTCATTTGGCCATTTTACTTGTAGATTCAGCGCCTGTAGACTCGGCATTTGCAAGATATTTAACGCAATTTCTAAAGCCAAACGCCCATTTACAGGTGTTCGTAAATTTAGCAATGTGCTTAAATAGATGTTCCCTTCGGGTGATACCCATTGCCGTTGACGTTGTCCTCGACCATGCGTTTGTCTGGTACTGCATACCAAGACACTCTGCACACCTTTTTGTGCAATTTCCCGTACATCATCATTGGTGGAAGTGGTAATCGGCTTCAGGATGAGTACTTCTGGAAGCTGTCCTGCTTCTGTGAGTTGTTGTTGCAGTTGTCGGGTTTCTACATCCATACGAATTTACAAATAGTGGAATATATTTATGGAGTTAATCATATATTTATTGATTGGTGCAATTGCTGGATTTGCAGCAGGGCTGTTTGGCGTGGGCGGCGGCTTAATTATTGTGCCAATTTTATATATTGTGTTCACTCAACTCAATTATGACCCATCGGTGTTAATGCACATGGCGGTGGGGACATCATTGGCAACCATTATTGTAACTTCGATCAGCTCAGTTACGGCACACCATAAAAAAGGTGCGGTGATGTGGCCTGTATTTCGTAATCTTGCGCCTGGTTTAATTGTGGGTGCATTTGTTGGTGCAGGTATTGCCGATTTCCTTTCGGGGCAAGGCTTACAATTATTAATTGGCGGTTTTGCACTGTGGGTGGCTTTTAAGATGTTTAGAGGCGCAAATATTGCGGTTGATCCTTCACATCATTTGCCTTCAACTGCAAAGCAAGTCATGGCGGGCGGTGGGATTGGCATTGCCTCTGCAATTTTTGGGATTGGCGGTGGCAGTTTAACAGTGCCGTACTTAAACCGTTACGGCGTGGTCATGCAAAAAGCGGTAGCAACCTCAGCCGCTTGTGGTTTGCCAATTGCGGTGGCGGGCGCATTAGGCTTTATGTGGTTTGGTAAGCAAGCCGAAGTTGCAGTACCCAATACCATTGGTTATATCCACATTTATGCATTTATAGGCATTAGTGTGATGAGCTTTATTACTGCCAAAGTTGGTGCGAAAGTGGCACATTTGTTATCGCCAGCGATGTTGAAAAAATGTTTTGCCTGCTTGCTGACCACCGTTGGCTGTTATTTTGTATATCAGGGTATGCGAGTATTTTTCTAAGTTGAGTCGCTATTTTCTTTGTTTTAAGCCATGTAAAATTGGCTCTAGCGCCATGAAATTGTCGGACAATGTCATGGCGTTGTGATCTGTTTCGCAGTAAAAAGAAAGATGCTTGTATCGGAGCTATGCTTGCAGTCGAAGGATGATCCTGAGATGTCTTAAATGAGAGTAGCTCCGAATTTTCATCACTGCATCTTATAAAAACAAGATAGGAACAGTATGCAACAACAAGAATCAGAAAGTTTATCGGAACAAATTGCCCGACACATCGCAGAACAGATTATTAGCGGTGATTTGGTTGAAGGTGAGCGTATTCAGGAATTGCGCATCGCCAAAGAACTGGACGTGAGTCGTGGTTCGGTACGTGAAGCGCTGTTGTTATTGCAACGTACTCATCTGATTGAAATTTTTCCACGTCGTGGGGCAATGGTGACAGAAATGTCGGCACAGCAAGTCCGAGCTTTGTTTGACAGCAGCAGTTTGTTATTGGGTTATATTGTGCAGCGTATTGCGGACACGTGGCGAATGCATGAAGCCGAAGCCTTACAACAACTTTTGCTGCAACTGGCAGAGCAATGTCGCTTGGGCAATACTGAAAAGTTTTATGATTTAATTTTTCAATATCTGGCACGGCAGCCTGATATGGTGGGAAATTTATATTTAATGAAGTTCTATCAAGAGTTATTGCCATCGTTAAGACGCAGTTACTTTTTGACCTTAAATACTTCGCGTCGGGAGTTACAAGAATCTTTTGAATTATTTAAACTGGTGAGTGGTGCAATTTTAAGCAGAAAATCACAACAAGCCACTTTATTTATGGAAGATTTTTGCCGACACTTGCGCAACTTGGTGTTGGAATCTCTGACCCGTATGAAACAGATCGAGCTTGCATGGGCAAGACGTTCACGCCGTTAATTGGGACATTATGCGTTTAAGCAGTTTAAAACTTTCTGGCTTCAAATCTTTTGCCGACAGTACGACCTTACATTTTAAAGCCAACCGTACCGCTGTGGTGGGGCCGAATGGTTGTGGTAAATCCAATGTGATTGACGCCATTCGTTGGGTGATGGGCGAATCTAGTGCGCGCCAGTTGCGTGGCGGCAGTATGCAGGATGTAATTTTCACAGGAACTGCCAAACGCAAACCTGTAGGTGTAGCCAGTGTTGAACTGCGTTTTGACAATACCTATGGCAAATTGGGCGGTGCTTATAACGCCTATAATGAACTGTCGGTACGTCGGCAGGTCAACCGTGATGGTAAGTCTGAATATTTTTTAAATGGAACCAAGTGTCGTCGTCGTGACATCACCGATATTTTTCTGGGTACAGGTTTAGGCCCGCGTTCTTATGCAATTATTGAACAGGGCATGATTAATCGTTTGGTTGATGCTAAACCTGAAGAAATGCGGGTGTTTATTGAAGAAGCGGCAGGCGTGTCACGTTATCAGGCGCGTCGTCGTGAAACCATGCTGCATTTGGCTCACACCACGCAGAACTTGGCGCGTTTGGAAGATATTGCTTCAGAACTAAAATCGCAATTAAAAACCTTAAAACGTCAGTCAGAAACAGCAATTCAATACAAAGCGCTTGAGAGCGAAATTCGCACCATTAAAGTCGAAGTGTTGTCTTTTCAGTGTGAACAAAGTGCACGTTTACAGCAAGAATATACCCTGAGTATGAATGAGTTAGGGGAAAGTTTTAAATTGGTGCGCTCTGAGCTGACCACTTTGGAACATGACTTAACTGCGACCAGTGAGTTGTTTCAGCGTTTGATTCAGCAATCGACACCGCTACAGCAAGAATGGCAACAGGCAGAAAAGAAACTGGCTGAACTGAAAATGACTTTGGAACAAAAACAAAGTTTGTTTCAGCAAAATACCGCGACTTTATCGCAGCTTGAACAACAAAAAGCACAAACCAAAGAGCGTTTGCAGTTGATTGAATTGCAGCTAGAGAGTTTGGTCGATCAGCAAGAAAACCAACAGGCAAATCTACAGCAGCAAGATCATTTGGCGCAGCAGCAGAGCCAGCAATTTCAGGATTTAAAAGCACAGCAACAAACCCAAGCTGCACAATATGCCCAAGTCAAAGCGCAAGTAGAACAGCAACAACAAAAGCATGTGCACATGCAGGCGCAAAGTGAGCAGTTAGCCAAAAATATCAGCCGTATTGAACAGCAAAAACAAACCCTGACACAGCAGTTTGCACAAATTCAGCCGCAAGATCAGCAAGAGGGAATGCAACAACTGCAAGACGAAAAGACCCGCTTGCAGGCTGAAATGCTAACACTAGAACAGAATATTCAAGACAGCACTCAGCAACTCGCCACGTTGCAGACCAACTATAATGAGCACAAAGCACAGTGTGCGACCTTAAAATCTGAGATTCAGATTTTGCAGTCAGAACAGAAAAACCTCAATCAATTGCTCATTAAGCAAAGTCCAAAAGCCCAAACCGATGTGGTGCAGTTGATGCAAGTATTACAACTTGCAGATGTGGCGAAACCACATGCCAATTTAATTGAAAAGTTCTTGGCTAAATGGTTATCTGCGCAGGTGGTAGAAGCAGATATTGAATTTCAGGACAGCCGCGCACGTCAGCTAAAAATTCATTTGGCTGTAGATTCAAAAACATCAAAAATACAGCTTTCGGGGTGTGAGTCGCTCAGTGACTGGATTGCTTCACCGCAAAGTAGCTTGTGGCAAAGTGTCGCAATTACAGAAAGTTTATCGCAGGCTTTGGCATTGCAAGTGCAATTACAAGCAGGGCAGTCTATCCTTAGTTTAGATGGTTATCATGTGGGAGCAGACTGGGTAATCGGGCTGTTTTATGATGAAGCGGCACAGGCAGGGCAAGGGGCATTAAGCCATCGGATTCGCTTGGATGAAATTGAACAGGCGTTGGCGTTGCAACTGCCACAATATGAGCAAGCAGAACAGCAACTGCCTGAATTGCAGCAACAGGTAAAACAGTTGCAGCAGCAATTGCAGCAACAACAGCAACAGCTCAAACAGCAACAGCAAGCCTTGCAAACGCTAGATGTGCAAATGGCGAAAGCCGAAAGTGCGGCACAGGCTTTTGCAGTACAGCAACAGCAATTACAGCATCAATTGGCACAATTAGATGAGCAGCTTGAAGAAGATGCCATGCAAAAAGATGATCTGGAAATTGATTTGCATGCTTTGGCTTTTAAACTTGAGCAAGCCTTACCGCAGTATAAAATCTTGCAATTTCAGGTCGAGCAGCTGAATGAGCAGCTGGATAGTTCACAGCAACAGTTTCAGCAGCAGCAACAAGAAGTGGATCTGTTACGTCGTCAAGCTGTACAAACTCAGCAGCAAATTGAACTGTTAGAAAAAGATGCCACTTTCTTAAAAGCACAATATCAACAAATTGTGGCGCAAATGGAACAAGCCAAAAAGTTTGTCGATCCTGTTCAGTTGGAATTGCCTGACTTGGAAACTCAGTTTTCAGAGCAGCAGCAGCAGACTGAAAAGCTGCAAAAAACTTGGCAGGAATGGCAAGTGGAATTGAACAGTGTGCAGTCCAAACAGCAGCAACTGACCGAGCAACGGCAGCAGCAACAGCAGCAAGATGAACAATTACGTGCCAAACTCGAAGAAAAGCGCTTGGCATGGCAATCGGCAAAGTCGGACTATCAGCATTATTCTGAACAGTTAAAAGATTTAAACAGCGAGATCATCACAGGTTTACAGATTGATGTCACTGCGCATCAACAAAAACTGGCGAAAGCGCAGCAACAGTTTGATAAATTGGGTGCGGTCAATTTGGCGGCTTCGGAAGAATATGAAGAAGTATCTGCCCGTTTTGCAGAATTAAGCCATCAAATTGAAGACTTGGAAAATACTGTTTCTCAGTTGCAGGCGGCAATGAAAAGTATTGATCAGGAAACTCGTAAACTGTTTATGAATACTTTTGATCAGGTGAATACCGAATTGCAGGAGTTGTTTCCTAAAGTCTTTAATGGCGGTGAAGCGAGTCTGAGCTTGGAAGATGACTGGCAATCTGGGGTGAAATTGATGGCGCGTCCACCGGGTAAGCGCAACAGTTCTTTGGCCTTACTTTCAGGGGGTGAAAAAGCACTGACAGCTTTGGCTTTGGTTTTTGCAATCTTCCGTTTAAACCCAGCGCCATTTTGCGTACTCGATGAAGTTGATGCACCGTTAGATGATGCTAACGTGGGGCGCTTTTGTAATTTAGTAAAAGAACTTTCTGAACAAGTGCAATTCATTTACATTACACATAATAAACTTGCTATGACGATGGCAACCGACCTCTTAGGTGTTACCATGCCTGAACCGGGAACCTCAAAATTAGTAACCGTAAATTTAGAAGAAGCCGCAGAATACGGCCTAGTCGCGGAGGCATAATATGGAAATCACCACAATCGTTGGAATTGTCATCGCTATTGTGATCATGGCGTTTGGTTTGAAAATGATTCTAAAAAAACCTGTAGATTCAGCGCCATCCTTAGATTCGGAACTGCAATTTAATGCAGAAAGCCAAAAACCGATTATTCCACGCCATGTACGTGACCAATTGCAAAGCGACGCTACGCCACCGCGTGTGGAGCCGACTTTAACGGTAGATGAAGTTACGCAAGATGCGCCTGCCAAGTCTGAACCACAGGCTTTAACGGATGATGTCGTGGCTTCTTCAAGCACAGAAACTGACAAAGTTGAACCGAGTTTGCAGGCAAATACAGAAAATTCTGAGCTTGATCCATCCACAACGATATCGAAGTCTGAAGTTGCACAAGACACGCCAAGCCCGACAGCGACAACTTCAGAATATTCATTATCGGATGAAATTCAGCAAGTGATTGTAGAAACTGAACCGAATGCGCAGACTGTCGAGCAAAACAAAGCTTCGACTGAATACAGTCTGAATCAACACATTGAAACTGCCGAAATTTCAGAATTTAATGAAGAAAGCAGCATTTTAGATTCGCATTTGCATGAACAAAAAATCATGGATGAAGAAAGTGCCTTGGCAACCGCTGAATCTTTTATCGCACTGAATGTCTTCCCTGAACGTCGCATACTTTCGGGCGATAAAGCCTTAAAAGTCTTGATGAAATATGGTTTACGTTTCGGTGAAATGTCATGTTTCCATCGCTATAACGAAGATGGCACTAAATTATTATTTTCAGTTTTACAAATTAATGATGAAGGCGCAGATGGTTTTGATTTAGAAACTTTATCGAGCGAACAAGTTAAAGGTTTAGCGTTCTTCCTCGCTTTGCCGCACAGCGATGTGCAAAATGCCTTTGATACCATGGTCAGCATTTCAGGACTGATTGCACGTGAAATTGATGGAACGGTCTATGACCAAAACCATTTAGAGTTTACTCCACAATTACGTGAACACTGGCGTCATCAGGCGATAGATTATCGTGCTGGTCAGGCAAGTCATGTCTAGAATTGCGATCTCGTACTGGGTATAAGCTACGTCAAGTGTTTGGCAAATGAACTGAGTGCAGTAGGATAAATTGCAACTTTGCAGCCGCATTTTTATAATGTGCGCAGCAATACAAGCTGTAGCATGCGCTACATAGAAAAAATTGAAGGGCGGAACAAGACCGCCCTTTTTTATGGTGGAAAATATGTCTGTAGATTTAACCGTCGTGGCGCAAATGCGTCAATTGATTCAACTGCTTGCCAAGCACAATCATGCCTATTATGTGATGGATCAACCGACAATTGCAGACAGTGAATATGATCAGCTTTTCCATCAACTAAAAGCGTTGGAACAACAGTATCCAGATTTAGTTCAACCCGATACACCGACCAATAAAGTCGGTGGCACACCTTTGGCAAAGTTCACCACGGTTACACATGCTGTGCCAATGTTGTCTTTAGGCAATGTGTTTAATCAGGAAGAATTATTTGCCTTTGCAAGACGTGTCGAAGAGCGTTTGCCCAACCAAAATATTGAATACGATGTCGAACTCAAATTTGATGGTTTGGCGATTTCACTTTGGTATGAACATGGTGTTTTAGTGCGTGGTGTGACCCGTGGTGATGGGGAAACAGGGGAAGACATTACCCACAACGTCAAAACTATCCGCAATTTACCGAAAGTTTTGAGTGCGACAGAAACGGCTATTCCTGAATTTTTGGAAGTGCGTGGTGAAGTGTTGATGCCAAAACTTGGTTTTGAAAAACTCAATGCGGCCAATACAGCCAAAGGTGAAAAAACCTTTGCCAATCCACGCAATGCAGCAGCAGGCAGTTTGCGTCAGTTAGACCCGAATATTGCGGCTTCACGTCCTTTAGCATTCTATGCTTATGGCATTGCGCAATGTGTGCCGCCTCATGGACAAAGCACCATGTCCGACAGTTTGGCATGGTTGGGGCAGTTTGGTTTTGAAATTGGCGAACGTCATTTTGTCTGCAAGAGCATTCAAGATGTTCAGGCGGCCTATGAGCAAATTAACCTTGAGCGTCCGAATTTAAGCGTTGAAATTGATGGCATGGTGGTCAAGGTCAATGACTTGAAACAGCAACAGCAATTGGGCTTTTTAAGTCGTGAGCCGCGCTGGGCGACTGCCTATAAATTCCCTGCAGTTGCCGCTTTAACCACCATTGAAAATATTGATTGGCAAGTGGGGCGCACAGGTACGTTGACGCCTGTGGCACGTTTAAACCCCGTTGCGGTAGGTGGTGTGACGGTATCCAATGTTACTTTGCATAATATTGGTGAAATTCACCGTTTGGATGTGCGTTTAGGCGATACGGTCAGTGTTTACCGTAGTGGTGATGTGATTCCCAAAGTTGAAAAAGTCTGGCCTGAATTTCGCCTTGCCGATGCGCAAGAAGTGCATTTACCTGAACAATGCCCTGTGTGTGATTCGCCTGTGGTGATGCCTGAAGGTGAGGCTTTGGCGCGTTGTTCAGGCGGTTTGTATTGTGCGGCACAGCGTATTGAAGCGATTCGTCATTTTGTGTCACGTAAAGCCATGGATATTGAAGGTTTGGGTGATCGTTGGGTGGAGTCATTACTGCATCTGAACTTGCTACAAAATGTGGCTGATATTTATCATTTACACGAACACCGCGACACTTTGCTCGGCATTGAAAAAATGGGTGAGAAGTCGGTTCAAAACTTGATTGACTCGATTGAAAACAGCAAAAAAACTACTTTGGCTGCGTTTATTTATGCCTTGGGAATTCGTGGTGTGGGCGAAACCACCGCGCGGATGCTTGCCAATACTTTTCAGACTTTAGAGGCTTTGCGTGAAGCTGATTTAGAAGCGTTAAAGAAAACTCCAGATGTGGGAGATATTACGGCAGAATGGATTTTGGACTTTTTCCAAGCGCCGCATAATTTAGAAGTGTTGGATCGTTTATTAGCTGCAGGCATTCATTGGGATGCTCCGATTGCACCGACACGTCAGCCTTTGAATGGTGAAAGTTGGGTGATTACAGGGACGTTGAGCCAAATGGGACGCGATGAAGCGACTCAGTTGTTGCAGGCTTTGGGTGCACGGGTGAGTGGTAGTGTTTCGGGTAAAACCAAATGTGTCGTGGCGGGTGATAAAGCTGGCTCAAAGCTGGAAAAAGCCGAGAAGTTGGGTGTGCAGGTCATGAATGAAGCTGAGTTTATTCAGCTGATGCAGGAATATGGTGTGCTTGAATAAGCATCATCCTACATTTTATCCACTAATAGGTACAAAGGCACTTCAACGATGAAGTGCCTTGGTTTTTACTGAGAGAAGTCGAAGGTTTAACGTTTCTTCACAATGCCATCATCAATGAGTTGCTGAAAATGTTCGACTAGACTGGTTTCAATATTGCGGTAGTGCATACCCAATTCACGCTGACTTTTTTCCGCATTAAAATAAATTGGGTAGCCCATATTCAGTTCCACAAATTTACGGGAAAAACCAAGTAGAGGGCCAAAGGCTTTAAAGGCAAATTTAGGTAACTGATTGCGTGGGAAAGGGTATTTACGTCCAAAGTGCTGCGCTAAAATTTTGCCCATTTCCAATAAGCTGAGTGTGCCACCGCTAATAATATAGCGACCTTCAGCAGCAGGGTTGAATGCGGCCTGAATGTGAGCATCGGCAACATCACGCACATCGACAATGCCATTCCACATAGCAGGGACACCTGCCAAGGTCATACCGTTGGCAAACTGCAATAACACTTCCACGCTGCCCGATTGGGTGTTTTTGGTCAACGATGGGCCAAGCACCAAAGCAGGGTTGATACAGACCAAATCCCAGCGGTTTTGTGCCTTTGCCATTTCCCAAGCTTTGCGTTCAGCTGCCACTTTTGAATAAGGATAAGGCTGATGCTCAGGGCTGCTGCTAGTATTCCAGTGACTTTCATCAAAGCGATTATTGGCCGTATTTAAAATATCAATCGCATCGCCATAGGTTGCAGCAATACTTGAAGTCACCACTACACGCTTTACCGATGCAGTACGATTAACGCTGTTTAATACATTTTCGGTGCCTATGACGGCAGGTTCAATAATGTCTTTAACTGCATCTTTATAATTGGTGACCACAAAAGGCGAGGCCATGTGCAGCACGATTTCACAACCTTGCATGGCGGCATCAAAAGCACCTTCTTCAAGTAAGTTGGCTTGGAATAATTGTAAGTTGCCTGTGCTTTTTGCCGCGATATCAGTCAGATGTTGAAAACTGTGGGTTTTATTCAGATCACGCACCGTCGCGTGTACGGTATGTCCTTGTTCAAGCAGGTTTTTAATGACCCAACTGGCAATATAGCCTGTTGCGCCTGTGACTAAAATGGGTGCAGATGTATTTAGATTTGTCATTATTTTAAGAAAGTGATGGAACTCGTGACTATCATAAAGCAGCTGGGTTTTAAAATCCGCTTTTTAGGCGTTTTTTACGATACTTGAGCGTCAAAGTATGGTTTCTTTCAATATTTACAAAATGATGCAAAATCATTGTATTGTCATTTTTAAAGCTAAGTTTTGCCAAGCAGTTGTTTTATATATGGGAATTTTTAAGTTATATTGCAAATGCGTATGTTTCTCATTTTAATTTTATAAAAATCATGGGTTTACAATAATTAACTTTTGCAATTTTGCCTGAATGTGTCCATAATGACTGGATTAAGAAAGGGAGTACAGCAAATGCGTGGCAATCCAGAAGTCGTAGACTATTTAAATATGTTGATTGGTGGCGAACTGGCTGCTCGCGATCAATACCTGATTCATTCGCGTATGTATGAAGATTGGGGTTTAAGCAAAATTTTTGAGCGCATTGACCATGAAATGCAGGAAGAAGCGCAGCATGCCGATGCTTTAATTCGTCGTGTATTGTTCCTTGAAGGCACTCCAAATATGCAGCGCGATGACATCGACGTGGGTGAAGATGTGGTGTCTTGCTTAAAAGCCGATTTAAAACTGGAATACGAAGTACGTGAAAAATTGGCGCAAGGCGTAAAATTGTGTGAAGAAAAAGGCGATTATGTCAGCCGTGATATGTTGCGTCAGCAAATGACCGACACAGAAGAAGATCATACGTACTGGTTGGAAAAACAATTACGTTTAATTGAATTGATTGGTTTACAAAACTACATTCAATCGCAAATGTAATCTGATCAAAGCAAAATAGACCAAAACCCGATTTATGATAAGTCGGGTTTTTTTATAGATCGGTTTTTATAGATTGGCTTTTTTATATCAATTGGTTTTTTTAAGGATGTATCTTGGTGCTTTGCAGATGTCGATTGAGCCGATTCAGTATTATACTGAGGTGATTTTCTAACTTGAGAGCAAGCCACGTGCAACAACAGATTTTATTGATTACAGGCTGGGGCGGTGGTACTGCACTCTTAAATCCGTTACAGCAAGCCTTAACTGCACAAGGTTTTCGGGTTGAGCTCATCAATATTTTTAACGCTACTGATGCTCAAGTCATGCAGCAACAGGTTGAATTTGCACGTCAGTTTGATGTAATTATGGGCTGGTCACTGGGTGGGCAATTGGCAACGCTACTGGTCGATGCGATTGCCAGCCAATATGCAGGATATAAAACCTTAATTACCATTGCATCCAATCCGTGTTTTGTTGCACAAGCCGATTGGGATACCGCTATGCCACAAGCCACGTTTGCCCAGTTTAAACAATCTTTTGCACAAGACCCAATTCTGACCCTAAAGCGTTTTGGTTTTATGGTGTGTCAGGGTGTCACTAGTAGTAAAACCGACCTATTACAATTACAAAGTTTGGTTCAGCCACAGCCGCAATCTTTGCTTCAACACGGTTTGGATTTATTGGAAAACTTAAACTTGGTGACTAAGCTTAAAAATTATACAGGTCTGCAGTATCATCTTTTTGCCGAGCAGGATGTTTTAGTTGATTGCAAAGTTGCAGCTAAACTGCAAAATTTAGCTGCAAAGTTTTTAAGCGTAGATGTTTTGCAAGGCTCGCATGGGCTGCCATTGTTCCATGCCGATGAGTTGACTAGCAAAATCTGCCAATATTTACAGAAAAACCCGCCAACAGGTCCATAAGTGACAAATCTCGCAATTTATTTTATCTGTAGACAGGTTTAAGATTTAGCACATCAAGTTTTTTACAAGATCAAGGATGATGGTGGGATGACAGAACAGATGGATTTGGCTTTTGATCGTGAACATCTTTGGCATCCTTACACCTCTATGACTCAGCCCTTAACAACCCT
This sequence comes from Acinetobacter sp. YH12099, assembly GCF_013419195.1. Lineage (NCBI taxonomy): Bacteria > Pseudomonadati > Pseudomonadota > Gammaproteobacteria > Moraxellales > Moraxellaceae > Acinetobacter > Acinetobacter sp. YH12099. Next base: position 73,875 of record NZ_VPAP01000010.1, read on the forward strand.
TAAGGTTAAGCGGGCATTTGGCAGCACCATTGAACTTGAAGATGGTCGCCAGTTGATTGATGGCATGTCATCGTGGTGGTGTGCGATTCATGGCTACAACCATCCTAAACTGAACCGTGCTGTGACCGAGCAACTCGACAGTATGGCGCATATCATGTTTGGTGGATTGACCCATCGTCCTGCTATTGAGTTAGGGCGTTTGCTGCTCGAAATTACCCCACCGAGTTTAGATAAAATTTTTTATGCAGATTCAGGTTCAGTTGCTGTTGAAGTGGCGCTGAAAATGGCGGTGCAATACTGGACAGCACAAGGCAAAACCGAGAAAACCAATTTTATTACCACCCGTTCTGGCTATCATGGCGATACATGGAATGCCATGTCGGTCTGTGATCCTGTCACAGGGATGCATCAGGTTTTTGGCTCAAGTTTGGCGCGTCGTTATTTTGTATCTGCACCGAAAACAGCCTTTGATCAAGAATGGAATCCTGCTGATATTGCAGAATTGGCGCAAAGTTTGGCAGAGCATCATCAGCAGGTTGCTGCCATGATTATTGAGCCGATTGTGCAAGGTGCAGGCGGCATGCGCTTTTATCATCCTGAATATTTGCGTCAAGCCAAATTGCTCTGTGAACAATATGATGTGTTGTTAATTTTTGATGAAATTGCCACAGGTTTTGGGCGTACAGGCAAGTTGTTTGCATGGGAACATGCACAGGTCGAACCCGATATTATGTGTATCGGCAAAGGGCTGACAGGCGGTTATATGACCTTGTCTGCCACATTGACCACGAAGCATGTTGCAGAAACGATTTCGCAAGGTGAGGCAGGTGTGTTTATGCATGGCCCGACCTTTATGGCAAATCCACTGGCCTGCGCGGTTGCAGTAAAAAGTACCCAATTATTATTAGAACAAGACTGGCAAGCCAAAATTCAACGTATACAACAGCAACTTGAACAGCATTTAACACCATTGGCTAATTTGGCATGGGTGCAGGATGTGCGAGTTTTAGGTGCAATTGGTGTGGTAGAACTTAAACATGCTGTCGATATGCAAAGCCTGCAACAAGAATTTGTGCAACGTGGTATTTGGGTGCGTCCATTTGGTAAATTGGTCTATGTGATGCCGCCGTATGTGATTACAGCAGCAGAACTAAATACTTTATTGCAGCAATTGGCTGAGGTGGTGACAGGTATGCAAGGAGCGAGCGCATGAGTTTACTCGATCACTATGCAGAACAGCTTGATCAGCTTCGCCAACAGGGCAATTTTCGTCAATTTCGCAGCAATCAGCAGCAAGGTAAAACAATTGAAATTCAGCAACAGCAGATGCTGAATTTATCTTCCAATGATTATTTGGGTTTAGCCTCTGATTTGCGCTTACGTGAACAGTTTTTTGATGAAACGCCCAATGCACAGCGTTTAATGAGTGCATCTTCATCACGTTTGCTGACTGGAAATTTCCCTGCCTATGAACAGCTTGAAGCCACATTAACGCAATTATTTCATGGGCGGGCTGCCTTGCTGTTTAATAGCGGCTATCACATGAATATTGGTATTTTACCTGCATTGGCAGATGCGAAAACCCTAATTTTGGCCGATAAACTGGTACATGCCAGCATGATTGATGGCATTCGTTTGTCATCTGCAAAATATTTGCGTTATCGGCATAATGATTTGGCACATTTGCAGCAATTGCTGACGCAATATCATGCCGATGATAATTATGAACGCATTATTGTGGTGACTGAATCCATTTTTAGTATGGATGGTGATGAAACTGATTTAGCCGCATTGGTCGCGCTGAAACAGCATTTTGCCAAAGTCATGTTATATGTCGATGAAGCACATGCGATTGGCGTACGTGGGCAGCAAGGTTTAGGTTGTGCCGAACAATATGGCGTGATTGATGCCATTGATTTTCTGGTTGGGACGTTTGGCAAAGCCGTTGCTTCAGTTGGGGGATATTTGATCTGTGATCCGATTGTCCGTGATTACCTAATTAATCGGATGCGCCCGCTAATTTTTAGTACCGCACAGCCACCTATTTGTATGGCGTGGACGCAGTTTATGCTGAATCAGATTGTGCACATGCAGGCACAGCGTCAGCATTTGGCGGCCTTGAGCCAATCTATACAGCAGGGGATTCAGGCCAAAGGTTTTGCTTGCCCATCAACTTCGCAAATTGTACCTGTGATTATTGGCGACTCTACTGCAACTGTAAGCAAAGCCCGACAGTTACAGACTGTAGGTTTTTATGTGATGCCTGTACGTCCACCGACTGTGCCGCAAGGCAGTTCAAGACTGCGGATTTGTTTAAATACGCAATTTGAAACGGCAGATTTAACACAGTTACTGGATTTGCTTTGAGTGTGCGTATGCGTATAGATAAGGCACAAGTGGCACAGCGTTTTGCCCGCGCTCATCAGAGTTATAAAACGCATGCCGTGGTACAGCAGCAAATTTGTCAGCAGTTAATGGCAAAAATGCAGCAATATATTGTGCAGCAAAAGTTGTCAGATCAACCTCAGCCTTGCTTTGAAAACGTCTTGGAAATCGGCTGTGGTTCAGGGAATTTAACCGACTTGCTACTGCGTGAATTTCAAATTCAACAGCTGACTTTAAATGATTTATATGCCGAAGTGTTGCATGCGTATCTGCATCATCCTCAAACAACTAGTACGCAAATTCATGGCTTAATTGGCGATATAGAACAGCTCGATTTTCCGCAGTCTTTGGATTTAATTTGTTCGAGTTCGGCTTTGCAATGGGTGGAAGATTTTGGAGCATTATTGCGCAAGGCGAATCAAGCGTTAAAGCCGCAAGGGTATTTGTGCTTTTCGACGTTTGGCCCTCAAAACTTGACTGAAATTAAGCAATTAACAGGTCAAGGCTTACATTATTTGAGTATGGATGCGTTACAACAACAGCTTAAACAGCAGGGCTTTGAAGTATTACACTGTTCAGAGCAGCTTGAATCATTAAGTTTTGAACATCCTAAACAGATTTTGCAGCATTTAAAAGCCACAGGTGTCACGGGTACAGCACAAGGGCAGCGTTGGAACAAAACGACTTTAACCGAATTTTATCGGGGCTATGAACAGTTTAGTCAGCAGCATAGCTCACAGCAAAAAAGTTATACGCTCACGTATCATCCTATTTATTGTCTTGCACGGAGAATGCCATGACAGCTCAAGTCTATTTTGTGAGTGGTATTGATACAGGGATTGGCAAAACCTATGCCACGGGTTATTTAGCCAAGACCATGAATGAACAGGGTATTCAGACCATTACCCAAAAACTGATTCAAACGGGCAATCAAGACGTTTCAGAAGATATTGAGCAGCATCGTAAAATTATGGGCAGTGAATGGTTGCCTGAAGATGATGACAAACTCACCATGCCTGAAATTTTTAGCTATCCTGCTTCACCGCATTTGGCTACACAAATTGATGGTCGTGAGATTGACTTTGCTAAAATTGAGGCTGCGACTGCGCAACTGGCAGCAAAGTATGATGCAGTATTATTAGAAGGTGCGGGTGGACTCATGGTGCCGCTGACCACAGACCTACTCACCATCGACTATATTGAGCAAAAACAATATCCTGTTATTTTGGTGAGTTCTGGGCGTTTGGGCAGTATTAACCACACTTTGCTCAGTTTGGAAGCTTTAAAAACACGTGGTTTGAATTTACATGCATTGGCATATAATTTGAACGATGAATCACAAGACCCTTTAATTTCGCAGGATACTGCCAAATATTTAAAAAATTATTTGTCAAAAAGCTTTCCAAAAGCACAGTGGATTGAAATTCCTGTATTGCCAAATATTTAATTTTTATTATTTTTTGTCCAACCAATTTGCCCAATAAAAAAGCCACACATGAACGTGTGGCTTTTTATCAATTTGGCGTATTTCAGCTTTTAGAATTTTTTAAAGCTTTTATTGCCAAACGGTTTGCGTGGTGCATTTTCGTCACGACGTTCACGGTTGCCGTAGCTGTTGCCATCCTGACGTGGTTCACGGTTGCTGTAGCTGTTACCATCCTGACGTGGTTCGCGGTTGCCATAGCTGTTACCGTCTTGGCGACGCTCACGGTTGCCATAGCTATTGCCGTCTTGGCGACGTTCGCGGTTGCCATAGCTGTTACCATCTTGACGACGCTCACGGTTGCCGTAACTGTTACCGTCTTGGCGTGGTTCGCGGTTGCCGTAACTGTTACCGTCTTGGCGTGGTTCGCGGTTGCCGTAACTGTTACCGTCCTGACGACGTTCACGCGGTGCAAGACCTGTGTTTTGTGCAGCTTCTTCGGTGTCACGACGTTGCTGACGCAAGAAACCACCACGACGTGCTGCCAATGGTTTTTCTTGCATACGCTCATTGCGACGTTTTGCCATGCCGTACAAACCTGTGCCTTGACGTGGTTTTAATTCAACTGCTTTGGCAAGGTTGTCGATGTCATTTTTATCCAATTCCATCCAGCGACCTGTACGCAATTCACGCGGTAAAATTACCGTGCCGTAACGGGTACGCAATAGACGGCTGACTTTCAGACCTTGTGATTCAAAAATACGACGAACTTCGCGGTTACGACCTTCTTTTACCACCACTTGATACCAGCGGTTAATACCATCACCGCCAATTTCAGAGAAAGATTCAAACTTGGCAGGGCCATCATCTAGCACTACGCCGCGCAGCATGTTGTTTTTCAGTTGTGGTGTCACTTCACCCATCACACGAACTGCATATTCACGTTCAATTTCGTTCGATGGGTGCATTAAACGGTTGGCTAATTCACCATCGTTGGTGAATAGCAATAAACCTGTCGAGTTAATGTCCAGACGACCAACCATTACCCAACGATCATTGGCAATTGCAGGCAGGTTATCAAATACAGTTGGGCGCTGTTCTGGGTCGTTGCGTGAGCAAATTTCGCCTTCTGGTTTGTAGTAAATCAGAACGCGACGACGAATTTCATCTTCAATTTGGAACTGAACTTTACGACCATCGATGCGAAGCTCATCACCTGGTTCGATACGTTCACCCACTTGGGCAACTTGGCCGTTGACACTCACACGACCAGCGGCAATGACTTCTTCCATATAACGGCGAGAACCCAAGCCTACTCGTGCGAGTACCTTTTGCAACTTTTCACTCATGACAGCATAACCTTAGAAATGATCATCAACAGTTTACCTATTCAAGACACAGACGCAGATGCATCGAGTGCCATGAAAGCTTCCTTGGCATCCTGTAGGGGAGGCAATTGACTTAAGGAATTCAAGCCAAACGCATTTAAAAATTGAGGCGTTGTAACCAACAACGCAGGTCTTCCTGGGAGTTCTCGGAAACCTGATTCTTTAATCCAGTTCCAATCAAACAATGTGCGTAAAATTTGACTATTGTTTGATACTCCGCGAATTTGTTCAATATCTGCTCGGGTCACAGGTTGGTGGTAGGCAATCACCGCCAGTATTTCTAGCAGTGAGGGCGAAAGTCGGGTCGGACGTTCAGGCCACACCTGTGTAATAATTGTACGATACTTTGCCCGCACCTGAAAACGGAAACCTTGTGCGGTTTCGATCAGTTCAATCGAGCGACCATGTTGTAACATGGCCAATTGTTGTAAAAACTGGCGTAATTGCGCTTTGCTATATTTATCTTGAAAAGCTTCTTTCAGACGCGCTAAAGACACAGCACTGTCACTGGCAAAAATAATTGCTTCGAGTTGCATCAGCACTTCATGCTGTTGTTCGCCTTCAGACAAGCTCGAAATTATGGGTTCTGGATTCATGCCTGCGCCCCTTGAATGCTCAATGGTGCTTCAATCCCACTGCTGATAATGCACACTTTTTGCTGGCGAGTCAGTTCTAAAATCGCCATAAAGGTCACAACCATGCCCATGCGTCCCTGACTTGGTTTTAGCAACGCATCAAAACTCAGTACTTCACCCGATGCGAGTTTGGCTTCAATAAATGCAATCCGTTCTTCAAGTAAAACAGGTTCTTGCAAAATTTGATGGGTGACAGGTTCAGGACGATTAAAAATGCAGAACAAGGCATCACGTAATTGATCGGCTGCATAGCCAACATTATTGACTGCGGTATACCCTAAGCTAACATTGGTAGCAAAAGTATCGCGTTCTAAAACAGGCATTTGCCCCAAGCGTTCAGCTGCTTGTTTGACTCTTAAATAGGTTTCTAAACGGTCAATCAGCTCTTGTTTTGGGTCTTTTTCAATGCTGCTGATACTGGCAGGTTTAGGCAACAATAGGCGGGATTTTAAATCGGCCAGTAATGCCGCCATCACCATATAATCGGCAGTCAGTTCAATATTTAGCGATTTCATGGCATCCATATACGACAGATATTGCGATGCAATCGGGGCAATATCTAACTGAAGTAAATCGAAGCCATTTTTTTGAATCAGGTAAATTAAAAAGTCGAGTGGTCCTTCGAAATGCTCTAACAGAATTTCAAATGCTGCAGGAGGAATATACAAATCCTCAGGAATCGACTCTTGCCACTCATCTAACACACGAATGTGTTGGGCAGGTTCCATCGCATTGTGGAGGGATTGATTCATTACAGTGTTGGGCCACGCGAATTTTCAAAAGCATGCAAATGCTATTTCCGCTTCAGATAAGAAGGAGATGGAGAAATAGCTCAGAATTAATAGCGGTTAGTCTAAAGGATATCGTGATTGAAATAAATCTGTTCTACGACCAAATATCAAAAAAAGCCTAAAATAAATCGGGATTGAGGGAGATTTAAGGCAAGTTGTAAAAATTAACTCATTCAATCTTTAAGTATTTATTTCTGTTTTATTCTGTAATGCGTATTCAATCATTGCCATGCAGCTGTCTTGTAAACACAGATTACGAGTTTGCGATTGCGCTAAAAGTGCTTTACATAGTGCTGCATCTAAAAAGTAAGTATAAGAATCGGGAGGTTCAGGCATTGTTGCTGTGAATGCAGTTTGGGAACACACGATTGCATCGGAATCTAGCGTCCACGGATGTTGCACATAAATGTGCATCTCATCCGAAAACTGCTGCAAATTTAACAATACCTGAAATAAAGTCATGGGTTTAATTCGTGCAAGTAAGGCTTTTAAACCGTAGTGCTGTCAATCACTTTGCAGGTAGTGAATGCTTATTCAAAAGCACTCACATCTCCCACACCACGACGCACAATTTGCGGGTTGTCGCCCGATAAATCAATAATACTGGTGGTGCTAAGTGTGCCTAAGCCACCATCAATCAGTACATCAATACGTTTGTTGAGTTGTAGATCAATCTCGTATGGATCATCTAAAGGGTCTTCTTGCCCCGGTAAAATCAGGGTGCTGGTCAGTAAAGGTTCGCCTAATTCTTTAAGCAGCATGCGACAAATGGGGTTGCTTGGAATACGCAAACCAATGGTTTTTTTATTGGGATGCATCAAGCGACGCGGAACTTCACTGGTCGCAGGTAAAATAAATGTGGTGACCGCAGGCGTATTGTTTTTCAGTAGACGATACATGGCATTGTCCACTTTGGCGTAGGTGGCAATATCCGATAAATCGGCACAAATAATAGCGTATTGGTGTTTTGCGCCTAAACCACGAATTTGTGAAATGCGTTCCATCGCGTTTTTATTACCAATTTGGCAACCAATCGCATAAGCAGCATCGGTTGGATAGACCACCACATCGCCTGCGCGTATGCGTTCAACCGCTTGGCTGATTAGACGCGGCTGTGGATTTTCAGGATGTACTCTTAAATGCAACATATGAATTCCTCAGTAGCGTAAGTGTGACGTTAGGCTCATTATGAAAGGGGATTGATGTCAGTTGCAATCATTGCCTTGTGCTTTATTGCATTTAATCCAAATTTTTTCGTTCAAACTCTGCAATTTGTAATGTTTTGCCACCTCGGGTGCAGTAACAAATACATTCAATAAAGCGTTTTGCATCGCGTGGTAATTTGGCTTCTCCGTTAAAATAACGCTGTACTTGGGCAAAGACATTGTCTTTAAATGTGCGGCCATCTCCACCTTCACCGGTCAGGTTATCTAAAGATACACGGAATTTTCGTCCAAACGCTTGAGCAAACAGCCATTCAATGGCTTGAGGTTTAATTTCAACCTGTTCAAATAAGGCTTGTTGTTCCTGAGTACGACCATCGGGAGCATACCAATAGCCTAAGTCTGGCAGTAAACGTCGTTGTTCGCCTGCGATGCTCCAATGGCTAATTTCATGTAAAGCGCTATTAAAGAAACCATGTGCAAATTGAATACGTGCAGGCTGTGTTGCCGTGGCAGGAAAGTACTCAGGTTCAAAATCACCTTTGACCAAGTTCACATTTAGGTGGGAAAACCAGTGATTAAAGTGTAAGATGAGCCAGTCCACCTGTTCCGTTTCTGTATTGAGTTTTGCCCAGTCCGAGAGTTGCACTTGGGGGTGCGAAGTGTCAGAATTGGTGGTTGGAAGTGTGCTCACAAGTGATGAAAAATTCACTTCTGTTTGCGGCTGCAACAGATGCATGACTGTGTTACCCAAAATTGGTCTGTCTAAATAAGTACAAAATTGTATCTTAATCTTTGACAGAGTACTGATGAATTTGTAGAATTGCCGCCTTAATTATGTCAGCAAATACCTTTCCGGCACAGATTGAGCCGTTTAAATGGGCTGAACAGGGCTTTACATGGTCAGGTAACCTGCCATTGTCTCGCTTTGCTCGTATCGCCCGTGAAGCTGTTGGATCAATTGATGATCAATTGGTTAACATAGACTGTAAGCTATCAATGGATGCGTATCATCGCATTGTATGGCTAGATGGTCATATTGAAACGAGAGTTCCAATGGAATGCCAACGCTGCTTGGGTTCTGTAGAAATAGACCTCGTTTCAGATTTTCATCTAGCTCTTGTGGATGATGAGTCACTGATAGAGCGCTTGGATGAGGATGCTGATTTCATTGTATTAGGTGAAAGTGAAGCCACCACCAAAGGCGATTATGATTCGCCTGCGACGGCTAATTTACTGTCACTTATAGAAGATGAATTGTTATTGTTGTTGCCTTTATCTCCTAAGCATGACGCTTGCGAGCATAAGCATCAACCTGCCATTCAGAACATTGCCGAAGAAAAACGTGATAATCCGTTTGATGTTTTGGCAAGTTTGAAAGGTAAACTTAACTGAAAATTATGTTATAATTTTTAGTTAAGACAACTCAATTTGTTCTGATCCATTTTTTCGATCTTTGTAAGGAGCCATCATGGCCGTTCAGCAAAACCGTAAAAGTCGCTCTCGCCGTGACATGCGCCGTTCACATGACGCTTTAACCGAGAATGCATTAACTGTAGACCAAGCTACTGGTGAAACTCATCGTCGTCACCACGTAACTAAAGATGGTTTCTACCGTGGTCGTCAATTATTCGCTAAAGCAGATGCTGAATAATTGGTGATGTATTAAGCGTCAAGCTTAGTAGAAAAAATGGGAGCGTAAGCTCCCTTTTTTTGTGCCCGATTTTTGTTGTATTTGGCAATTACTAAAAACAAAATTAAGTGTTAAATTTCCGCTCCATAACTGAGCTTACATGAGAAGGTGTGGGTTGTAGCTGCAAAAAACTACAATTTGCGCATCTTAATTAAAGGATTTTTTATGTCTGCTAAACGACTCGAGCAAGCAGCTCAAGCCACTAAAACTGCATTTGTCTTTCCTGGTCAAGGCTCACAAAAAGCTGGTATGTTGGCTGAGCTTGCAGAACAGTTTAGCGGTGTGCGCGAAACATTTGCAGAAGCCTCTGAAGCGATTGGCTTTGACTTATGGCACATTGCACAAAGTGGTGAAGGTTTAGACCAAACAGAATTTACTCAGCCTGTATTACTCACTGCAAGTATCGCTTTATGGCGTGTGTGGTTAGAGTTGGGTGGTGTTGCACCAAAATATTTGGCAGGACACTCATTGGGCGAATACAGCGCATTAGTAGCTGCAGGCAGCTTGAGCTTGGGCGATGCCGTTAAACTGGTAAACTTGCGCGGCAAATTAATGCAAAACGCTGTGCCACAAGGTCAGGGCGCAATGGCTGCCATTTTAGGCCTTGAAGATGCCAAAGTGCTTGAGCTATGTGAACAAGTGAATGTGCAAGGTCGTGGCTCGGTAGAAGCAGCCAACTACAATGCACAAGGGCAAGTGGTTATTGCAGGCGATAAAACTTTAGTCGAAGCAGTAATGGCATTGGCCAAAGAAAATGGCGGTAAAGCCATTGCCCTGCCTGTATCTGTACCTTCACACTGTTCATTGATGAAACCTGCTGCCGAACAGTTTGCACAAGCTTTGGAACAAACTGCCATTGAGCTACCGCGTATTCCTGTAATACAAAATGTCAACGCTGGAATCGCGGCAGATGTTGCGCAATTAGGTCAGGCACTCACTGCGCAATTGTACCAATCGGTGCAGTGGACACAAACCATGCAATACCTACAAGATCAGGGTATTGAATATATCGTGGAATGTGGCCCAGGCAACGTATTGGCGAATCTTGCGAAGCGTTTACCGAATATCGAAAAAGCATTCCCACTCGACACACAAAGTCGTATGGAAGATGCACTAAATGCCATTTTAGTGGCAGAAGGGAAAATTGCATGACACAAGAACGTAAAGTTGCATTAGTCACAGGTGCAAGCCGAGGGATTGGTGCAGCCATCGCTCAGCAACTCATTCAAGACGGTTTTTTTGTGGTAGGTACTGCCACTTCTGAAGCGGGCGCAGAAAAATTATCGGCAAGTTTTGCAGAAAACGGTGCAGGTAAAGTATTGGATGTCCGTGATGGTGCAGCCATTGATGCATTGGTTTCTGAAATTGAACAAAGCTATGGTTCAGTTTTGGTTTTAGTTAACAATGCGGGCATTACCAAAGATAATTTGTTACTGCGTATGTCAGAAGATGATTGGGATGACATTCTCAACATTCACTTAAAGGCAGTTTACCGTTTATCTAAACGTGTCTTGAAGGGCATGACCAAAGCACGTTTTGGACGCATTATTAATATTAGTTCTGTGGTAGCACATTTTGCGAACCCAGGACAAGCGAACTATTCTGCGGCAAAAGCCGGTATTGAAGCATTCAGCCGTAGCCTTGCCAAAGAAATGGGCAGTCGTCAAATTACAGTAAACTCGGTTGCTCCGGGCTTTATTGCAACTGAAATGACAGATCAGCTAAGTGAAGAAATTCGCAAAAAAATGAGTGAGCAAGTGGCATTAAACCGTTTAGGTGATCCACAAGATATCGCAAATGCAGTGAGTTTCTTGGCTTCTGACAAAGCTGGTTACATCACTGGTACAGTGTTACACGTAAATGGTGGTTTATACATGAGCTAAGCTCAAGTATAAACTTTCAAAATTTTATAGATTCAATTAAACTAACGGCATTAAAAACGCCACAAGCAATGAGGAGAATTCCTGTGAGCGATATCGAACAACGCGTTAAACAAGCGGTTGCAGAACAACTTGGTCTTAAAGCTGAAGAAATCAAAAACGAAGCATCTTTTATGGATGACTTAGGTGCTGACTCTTTAGACTTAGTAGAGCTTGTAATGTCTTTCGAAAACGATTTTGACATCACAATCCCAGACGAAGATTCTAACGAAATCACAACAGTTCAATCAGCAATCGACTACGTAACTAAAAAACTTGGTTAATTGTTGATTTCAGCTCTGCTGAAATGAAAGCCACCGCAAGGTGGCTTTTTTATGTGCTGGAGTTTTAAAATGAAACATGAAAAACGGCTTGTTTTTGAATATGTGATGCAGTTTACATTTTGTTACCAAGCTAATGTCTAATCACAACCGAAGTGGCTTATTTTTTAGTTATAAATAAATGAGAACATCGTGCTCATGCAAATGAGTGACGCTTTATAACAGCAGAAAAGAAAATAGGAGTACCTCATGGGTCTTTTTGATTTTGTAAAAGGGATTGGTAAGAAAAATACAGCACCTGCAGAGCCACAAGCTGCACCAAGCACACCTGCAGAACCATCAGCACAAGAAATTGCCAATAAACTTTTGGGGCATGTGAAAAGTTTAGGCTTACCTGTGACAGGTTTATCGGTGAGTTATAACGCAACTACTGACTTAGCGACAGTGCGTGGACAGGTCAACAGTCAGGCAGACCGTGAAAAAATTATTCTTGCAGTGGGTAATATTGACCATGTTGCACAAGTAGATGATCAACTCACAGTTGCAACCCCAGAACCAGAAAGCAAGTTCTATACAGTAAAATCAGGCGATACCTTATCTAAAATTTCTAAAGAGTTTTATGGGGATGCCAACCAATACAACAAAATCTTTGAAGCTAACCGTCCATTATTGAAAAATGCCGATGACATTTTCCCAGGACAAGTGTTACGTATTCCTGCTTAAATTTAAGTGGTTTGAATAAAAAAAGGCGCGCGATGCGCCTTTCTTTATTTTGTTTATAGCACTGTTCTGTCTGTAGTTGTTCTGCTGCGGTTTATTCAGGCGCAGTGGTCTGGTACTGCAATCCATCTTCAGGCTGCATATATGACAACATGGCTTTATAAATTTGACGTCCAAATTGTAAAGCGGTGAGTTGTATGGTGCTAAAACTTGGGCTGTCACGTAAAAGTTCTGTGTGATACAGAATAGGTGCGGTGGCATCGCCAGTATAGAGAAATAAGCATGCAGGCTATACAGAGACTTAGCTGTCAAGTTTGCTGCAGCCATAATACTTTGCGCCAGTAATTGCCCGCCATATACACGCGTGCCAAAGTGCGTTTGGCTTTGTCTAATAAAGTAATGTTCACTTTTTTGTTCTAACTGTAATAAGGCCAGTAAATTTTGGGTGAGGGTGGTCATATTGAGTGGTGCTTTTTATAGATTAAAATTGGGTTTTAGGGCGTTGCGTGGCTTTTTAAGTTGCTGTTTTTATGCCAATATGTGGCTATATTGTGATCACTATTATGTTAAATGATCCATCATATTAGGGTAGCTAATCCATCTGTAGCTCTTAATTTTAAACTCTCTGACATTTGTAAAATCAGACCAAATTAATTTACTGCCCTTAGTCCATTTTAGCGATTGGATACGTCGATTAACTTTTAATTTTTCTTCTTGTGTTGCAGGTCTCAAGTCCCCAAGTTCTCCATAGAGCCTTACACCAGGATAAGAACTAAATTGACCTTGAATAAATGAAGATAACCAAAATAGCTTGCTTGAATTTACAGCACTGATGCAAATATTGTTATTTGTTTGGAGATTTTCTGCGAGTAGTTTAGAGAATGAATCGAATAGAAAGCCTGTTCCATCATCATTTAAGAAAACTGTTCCTATTGGGGTGATGTTAGGTATGCCCTCTATAGAAACACTCGCAATATTTACATGCATATTTGCTTTTTGTGCTTTAGAAAAAACATTTTTAACTAGACTCCATTCACTTAAGTCAAGATTCATTTTTATAACCCCTTATTCTATTTATTTTTAACTTACATCTAATTTTTAGTTCATTGATCAATAGAACTAATTTTATATTTTATAGAGTTTTTAAATTTAACATAATACAGCTTTAACTCCAAAAGCTGTTGGATATTATCCTTTTTGATTTTTTAAAGTAAATAAAAAATAGAGCCATTAGGCTCTATTTTTTTTTAGCATCATATGTCATTCAAGTTTTGCTTTCGAGTGACACGGATGTGCTGCAAATGTCATTGGATGTGTCGTTTACCGCGGTAATTATTACCAGCTCAATGCACCGCCAGTCTGGTAATCGGTCACACGCGTTTCAAAGAAGTTCTTCTCTTTACGCAAGTCCATCATCTCAGACATCCATTGGAACGGGTTGTTTACGCCAACAAACTGTTCAGGTAAACCGAGCTGACTTAAACGACGGTTACAGATGAATTTCAAATATTCTTCCATCATACCTGCGTTCATACCCAATACGCCACGTGGCATCGTGTCACGCGCATATTCAATTTCAAGCATCGTGCCTTCAAGAATCATTTGAATCACTTCTTGCTGGAATTCTGCAGTCCACAAGTGCGGGTTCTCAATCTTGATTTGGTTAATCATGTCGATACCAAAGTTCAAGTGCATAGATTCATCACGTAAAATGTATTGGAATTGCTCTGCAACACCGTTCATTTTGTTACGACGACCCATCGACAAGATTTGGCTGAAACCGCAGTAGAAGAAAATACCTTCAAGTACACAATAGAATGCGATTAAGTTGCGTAACAAAATTTGGTCGTTTTCAGGTGTACCTGTTTTGAAAGTAGGATCGCTTAAAGATTGCGTGTACTTCAAGCCCCATGCTGCTTTACGCGCAACCGATGGTACTTCGCGGTACATATTGAAGACTTCACCTTCATCCATACCTAACGATTCGATGCAGTACTGGTATGCGTGCGTGTGAATTGCTTCTTCAAAGGCTTGACGCAAAATGTACTGGCGGCATTCAGGGTTGGTAATGTGGCGATAAATAGCCAATACCAAGTTATTAGCAACCAATGAGTCTGCAGTAGAGAAGAAACCAAGTGAACGCATTACAATGGTGCGCTCATCTTCAGTTAAACCATTTTCAGACTTCCACAATGCGATGTCGTGGTTCATGTTGACTTCTTGTGGCATCCAGTGGTTTGCACAACCATCTAGATATTTTTGCCATGCCCATTCGTATTTGAACGGTACAAGCTGGTTTAAGTCTGCACGACAGTTGATCATGGCTTTATCATCAACCTGTACGCGCGATGCACCCATTTCCAGTTCTTCAAGACCAGGTGCAACGTCCAATTGATCTAGAGCGTTAGATGCTCTTGCCAACGGATCGGTTGAATCTGTTGCTCCACTTCTAGGGGCTGTAGCGGGTTGTGCAGCTGCCACAGTCTTCTGTGGTTGCTCTGCATGAGATACCATCTGCGTATCATGCGCTTTTTGCGGTTCGACGGGCGCAGACTTGTGTTCAGGAGCAGCCGGTTTTTGCGAATCATCTTCGAAATCGTCCCAACTTAGGATAGACATATCAATTCTCTCTTCGTTGCTTTATATCTTTTATGGACATCCAGCTACGCTGAGATGTCTTAATATACGCTTAATTTGTGAAAGCAAAATTAAGTTTTGCTCATCTTGGTCTGAAAAATGTACATTCCGACCAATTTGCTCACGACTTATTTTGCTTTCGTTGTTGTTTTGCCGCTTGTACCCAAAAGTAAGCAATCGGTGCGTAAAACAACACTACAAAGGAAACCAGCAAGACCGCGAGTCCTAACATATAGTTGTGGGTCATGTGTGGCATGGTGATTTCCTTGGTTATTCAACTGGATTGGTTGCCCTAAGTTTTAAGACAACCAAAAAATCTTATAAATTAAAAGTTGAACTCAATAATTTTGTTACTAACTCATTCTCTAACAGAATATTAATCGCTAGCAAAAGGCTTGATGTTGCTTCTACTAAATTTGCACAACTGTTTAAAATATCAGCTAAAGCTAGTAAAAATGTAATGATTAATAAGCTCACGATAGCTCCATTTATATTGTAAGAAGCTACTTTCATGGCGATGTGCTAGTAAAAACATCTACTAGAGTCACATTATTTGCCACGTAGGTAGCTAATAATGTTTTCTGACTTCTAGTTATTTATTTTACTGACAAGCCTCACAATCAGGATTATCAATACTACATGCCATTGGCACTGGTGCTGCTTGAGCAAAATCTTCATCAACAGCTGCAGACGCTTCTGGTGTAACGGCTGCCACAGGGGCTGCTGTTACTGTTGCAGGTTTTACTGCGTTCAATGCGCCCGTGTTAATGGTCGATTTCTCTGCAGACGTTGCACCCAATGCACGTAGGTAATAAGTCGTTTTCAGACCACGTAACCATGCCATTTTATAAGTCAGGTCAAGTTTCTTACCGTTTGCACCTGCAATGTACAAGTTCAACGATTGCGCTTGATCAATCCATTTTTGACGACGTGATGCTGCATCTACAATCCAGCGTGGTTCAACTTCAAACGCAGTCGCAAAAATCGCTTTCAATTCTTCAGGAATACGTGAAATTTTTTGTACTGAACCTTCAAAGTGTTTCAGGTCATTCACCATCACAGAATCCCACAAATCACGCTCTTTCAATGCACGAACGAGGTAAGGGTTGATTACTGTAAATTCACCAGACAAGTTCGATTTCACATACAAGTTTTGGAATGTCGGCTCGATAGACTGAGAAACGCCACAAATATTTGAAATGGTTGCAGTCGGTGCAATCGCCATCACATTTGAGTTACGCATACCGTCTTTTTGAACTTTGGCACGTAAGCTGTCCCAATCCAAACGCTGTGTACGGTCTACTTCAAACATACGTTCTGGACGTGATTTCGCCACAATGTCTAAAGAGTCAATTGGCAAGATGCCTTGATCCCACAATGAACCTTTAAATGTTTCGTAAGTACCACGCTCAACCGCCAAGTCGCTAGACGTTTGAATCGCGTAGTAGCTGATTACTTCCATAGATTCATCGGCAAATTCAACTGCAGCATCTGAACCATAAGCCAAGTTCATCTCATAAAGCGCATCTTGGAAGCCCATGATGCCCATACCTACAGGACGATGTTTCAAGTTTGAATTACGTGCTTGTGGTACAGCGTAGTAGTTAATGTCGATGACGTTGTCGAGCATACGCACTGCAGTTTTAATAGTACGTGCTAATTTTTCACGGTCTAACACACCACCTTGAACGTGTTGTACAAGGTTGATAGAACCCAAGTTACATACCGCGATTTCATCTTGGTTAGTATTGAGGGTAATTTCAGTACACAAGTTAGATGAGTGCACTACACCAACGTGTTGTTGCGGTGAACGTAAGTTACATACGTCTTTGAATGTGATCCACGGGTGACCTGTTTCAAACAACATTGACAACATTTTGCGCCATAAGTCCTTCGCACGAAGTTTTTTATGCAGCATGTTAGTTTCTTTAGCGATGCTTTCGTAGTACGCATAACGCTCGGCAAAAGCTTCGCCCGTCAAGTCGTGCAAGTCTGGTGTTTCAGATGGCGTAAACAATGTCCATTCTGCATCTTCAAAGACACGTTGCATGAACAAGTCAGGTACCCAGTTGGCTGTGTTCATATCATGGGTACGACGACGGTCATCCCCTGTGTTTTTACGCAGCTCTAGGAATTCTTCGATGTCTAAGTGCCAAGTTTCTAAGTACGCACATACCGCACCTTTACGCTTACCACCTTGGTTGACCGCAACAGCTGTATCGTTAGCAACTTTAAGGAACGGAACAACACCTTGAGATTTACCGTTTGTTCCTTTGATGTATGAGTTCAAGGCACGTACTGGCGTCCAGTCATTGCCTAAACCACCTGCCCATTTAGACAGCATTGCGTTGTCACGCATTGCACCATAAATGTTGTAAAGGTCATCAGAAATTGTAGTTAAGTAACAGCTTGATAACTGTGGACGTAGCGTACCTGAGTTAAACAGGGTAGGCGTAGAAGCCATGTAGTCGAAGCTAGACAATAAGTTATAGAACTCGATTGCACGTGCTTCACGGTCATCTTCATTAAGCGCCAGACCCATCGACACACGCATAAAGAACAATTGTGGAAGTTCAAAACGTACGCCATCTGAGTGAATGAAATAACGGTCAAATAAAGTTTGCAGACCTAAATAGGTAAACTGGTTTGAGCGTTCAGGCTGAATCGCTGCAGCAAGTTTGGCAAGGTCAAACTCAAGTAAGTCTGCAGAAAGCAAATCAAGTTCTACACCTTTTTTCAGGAAAGTTTCTAATGCTTCGCCTTCAGGTGTATCTGTTGCTAAACCTAAAAATTCTAAGCCTGTTGCGACCAAGTCATTACGCAATAAACGCGCAGTCACATAGGTATAGTTCGGCTCTTGCTCAATACGGGTACGAGTCGCCATCATCATGGTGGTTGAGATGTCAGACTCTTTTACACCGTTGTAAAGGTTTTTCACGGTTTCATCAATGATGGCATCTACATCAATGCCTTCTAAACCTTCTGCCGCTTTATTTACGGTTGCTTTTAACGCACCTAAATCTAGTGGTTTAAGCTGACCGTTTGCATCAGTCACTTGTAACGTCGGGTGATGGTTTTCACCTGCTTGCTTACGTGCTTCTGAGCGTTGTTCACGGTAGATGACATAAGCACGAGCAACTTTTTGCTCGCCTGTACGCATAAGCGCCAGTTCAACTTGATCTTGAATTTCTTCAATATGAATGGTTCCGCCAGAGGGTAAACGACGGTTGAATGTGTTCAACACCATTTCAGTCAGTTGTTCGATCCGATCATGAATGCGGCTTGAATCGGCGCTTTGTTGACCTTCTACAGCCAGAAACGCTTTGCCAATTGCAACTGCAATTTTTTCAGCATCAAAAGCGGCAACATCACCAGTGCGTTTAATCACTTGTAATTGACCAGGGGTTGAGGTGATTACGCTCATGTCAGCATAGCTCCATTGTCATCTATTGTTATGTTTATGGACCATTAAACTGGGCAAAATTTAGGCCGCAGTGATTGAGGGATAAACACAAGACTTAGTGGTTTAAAATTGAATTGAACACAAGATACGGGAAAATTGAGGGTAGATCAATATTGACTTTTTCTTTTAAATTTTGACTGATTTGGAATTAAGATTGTTCTCAAAAATACCGTTTTTTGTCCTTTGGGCTATAAGCCTTATCGGGCAAGGGCATAGCATAGCAAAGCTCGGAAAAACTGCTTATAGATAACCTTGTGGATAACTTGAAAAGTTAGGAGATAATTTTTCCAAAGGCGGCAAAGGCTTGATCTAGTGCAAAAAATACCCATTTTGTAACTTTATATTTCTTAAATCTGTTTAAAAATCACCAAAACTAGAAAAGTGCTATAAATTCAATGCTTAATAAAAATATAACAAAATAATACGCAGATGTATCAGTTTGGTGAACAGTATCTTGTTTACAATGTAAACGTGTGTATATTGCAAATTATATCAAGACCTATCTCTCAGATTTTAAAAGGATAGGTCGAATCCAATAAAGGGACAGGTTATGAGTCAAGAAGAAAAGTTACCAAAAATTTTAATTGTTGAAGATGATGAACGCCTTGCACGACTTACGCAGGAATACTTAATTCGCAATGGTTTGGAAGTTGGGGTAGAACCAGATGGCAACCGTGCGATTCGCCGTATTATTGCCGAGCAACCTGATCTTGTGGTGCTCGATGTGATGTTACCAGGTGCCGATGGTTTAACCATTTGTCGTGAAGTTCGTCCACATTATCATCAACCAATTTTAATGCTGACTGCGCGTACTGAAGATATGGATCAGGTGCTAGGTCTGGAAATGGGTGCAGATGACTATGTTGCAAAACCTGTGCAGCCGCGTGTGTTGTTGGCGCGTATTCGTGCTTTATTGCGCCGTACCGACAAAGTGACTGAAGATGAAGTGGCACAGCGCATTGAATTTGATGATTTAGTGATTGATAACGGTGGTCGTTCTGTAACTTTAAATGGTGAATTGGTTGATTTCACCAGCGCAGAATATGACTTGTTATGGTTATTGGCTTCAAATGCAGGGCGTATTTTATCTCGTGAAGATATTTTTGAGCGTCTACGCGGCATTGAATATGATGGTCAAGACCGTTCAATTGACGTGCGTATTTCACGTATTCGTCCAAAAATTGGCGATGATCCTGAAAATCCAAAACGTATTAAAACTGTGCGCAGTAAAGGTTATTTGTTCGTTAAAGAAACCAACGGCATGTAATACGCTTTTTTCTGAGTCAAATACTGACTCAAATATAAAATAAGTCACATAGGACGGGTTTTGTGCTTAAACACAGTATATTCTTGCGCATATATGCAGGATTGGTGATCTTAGTTGCAGTAGTTGCCATTTTGGCGTACTTATTGGTGCAAATCATCAACTATCAGCGTGCGCAAGAATATCGTGAGTCTTTAACTGATGGTATGGCTTATATTATTAGTGAAGGGATTGCACGACAGCAAAACGAACAACAAAAGAAAGACTGGATTTCTGATGCATCCGATTTGCTGGAATTGCCCATCTACTATGTGCAGGCAGACAAAGTAGATTTGTCGCGCGCAGAGCTTAGACGGATTAAAGAACGTAAAGCGGCTGTGCGCTATAATGCCGAAAATATGATTGCCTATATTATTTTGGGTATGAAAGATGATCCAAATCATTATTTATATATCAAGGCAGATAAAATTACAGAACGGCAAATGAAAGCTTTGCCGATTTTTGTTTTAGATTATTTGGTGTATTACCCAGGTCAGGAAAAAGAATATCTAGCCAAAATTCAGCAGCACTTTTCTTATCCAGTCAATATTAAAAATATTCAGGAACTGCCACTCGATTCTGAACAGATTGGGCGTTTAAGACTCGATCACAGCATTATTTTATATCGTGACAATGCCACCGTGCGTGGTACAACCATCTCGATTGTGTCACCGATGCCAAATTCACCCTCAGAAGTCTTGGTTTTAGGGCCTGTGCCGTTATTTAACTGGATGCCATTCCAGTTGGCAGCAGGCATTACCTTGCTCAGTATGTTTATGTTGAGCTTGGGGGTTTATGGTTTGATCTTGCCTATGCAACGTAAGATCCGCCAAGTGAACTATGCCTTAAACCGTACTAAATCGGGCGATTTAAACATGCGTTTGCCTGTAGATGGCACAGATGAAATGGCAAGTTTGGCATCTAGCTATAACAGCATGTCCGACCATATTCAGCGTTTGATTGAAGCGCAGCGTGAACTGATGCGCGCTGTATCGCATGAGCTGCGCACGCCTGTGGCACGTATTCGTTTTGGTATGGAAATGCTGGCAGAAGAAGATGATTACGAATATCGCTTACAGCAAGTCGAAATGATTGATAAAGATATTGAGGCTTTAAACACCTTGATTGATGAGATCATGACCTATGCCAAACTTGAACAGGGCATGCCATCTTTAGAAATTGAAAAGATCGTTTTGGTTGAAGTGCTAGAGCAGGTGGCTACGGAAACAGAAGCATTGAAAACCCAAAAAGATATTCAATTGCTTGCCCCACCTGTGACTTTGGAAGTGGAAGCTGAACGCCGTTACTTGCACCGTGTGGTACAGAACTTGGTGGGCAATGCAGTCCGTTACTGTGACCATAAAGTCTTGATCAGTGGCGGTATTAACGAACAAGGCATGGCCTATGTTTGTGTGGAAGATGATGGGCCGGGGATTCCCGAACAAGACCGAGAACGTGTATTTGAAGCCTTTGCTCGTTTAGATGACAGCCGCACCCGTGCTTCAGGTGGTTATGGTTTAGGTTTGTCTATTGTAAGCCGCATTGCTTATTGGTTTGGTGGCAAAATTGAAGTCGATCAGAGTCCGAACTTGGGTGGTGCACGTTTTATGATGGTTTGGCCTGCCAAACGGTTTAGTAAGGCAAGAAAAAAAGCCGCAGCAGAGAAAGAAAAAACCACCGATTCATTGACTTGAATTGAGTGCACCAAAACTAATTTTAGACATAAAAAAACCAGTGCAATTCAAGGCACTGGTTTTTTTTAATTGCTTTTTTATCTCTATGCAGATCAATCTACAGCTTAGTGCGATTCTTTATATTGCTGATCGGCCTGTTCAAAACGGTCTGTCACTTCATGACTTGGCGCTTTACCCAATAAACTCACCACGACAATCGCAATCCAAGAACACACAAAGCCTGGAATAATTTCATAAATACCCGTATCTGCCCAAAGGTTTTTCCAAAGAATGACCATAAGTGCGCCGACAACCATCCCCGCCAATGCACCATTTAAAGTCATGCGTTTCCAGAACAAAGACAAAATGATTAGTGGACCAAATGCTGCACCGAAGCCTGCCCAAGCATAAGAAACCAATCCCAAAACTTTGGATTCAGGATTACCCGCCATCCAAATAGCAAGCAGCGCAATCATGAGTACCATGCCGCGTCCGACCCACACCAATTCATTTTGTGAGGCATTTTTACGCAGGAACGATTTGTAAAAATCTTCGGTTAAAGTACTTGAACAGACCAAAAGTTGACAGCTTAGGGTACTCATCACAGCAGCTAAAATTGCAGCCAGTACCACACCTGCTACCCACGGATTAAACAGGATTTTGGTCAATTCCATAAATACTGTTTCAGGATTGGCATTGACCACACTTGCCAGTTCAGGATGTTGCTGGAAGTAGGCGATACCAAAAAAGCCCGCAGCCACCGCACCGCCTAAACATAGTGTCATCCATGTCATGCCAATACAACGTGCATTCGGAATAGACTTGACTGAATCAACCGCCATAAAACGCACTAGAATATGCGGCTGTCCAAAATAGCCTAAGCCCCATGCCATGAGGGAAATGATCGCGACCCAGCTTAAATCACTGACTAAATTCAGCGCCTGCGGACGAGCCGCTTCTAAAGCAAGTGTGACTTGGCTTAGGTCAGAAAAGCTGAGTAGGGTAATGATAGGGGTCAGCAAGAGCGCAAAAATCATCAAGCCAGCCTGAATGGTGTCCGTCCAGCTGACTGCCAAGAAACCACCAATAAACACATAGCTGATGGTGGCAATAGCACTAATCCACAATGCAGTGCTATAAGGCAGATCAAACATACTTTCAAATAAGCGCGCACCTGCAACCATGCCCGAAGCACAATAAATCGCAAAGAAAATTAGAATTACGCAGGCAGATACAATCCTTAAAATTTTTCTTTGATCATTAAAACGGTTAGAAAAATAATCAGGCAAAGTCAGTGCATTGTGCTGTACTTCGGTGTGTACTCGTAAACGACCTGCCACCAAAAGCCAGTTTAGCCATGCGCCAATAATCAGACCAACGGCAATCCACATTTCAGACAAACCTGAAAGATAAATGGCACCGGGTAAGCCCATCAGCAACCAGCCACTCATATCGGATGCGCCTGCAGAAAGTGCAGTGACAAAACTGCCAAGACGACGACCACCTAAAATGTAGTCCGAGAAATTTCGAGTCGCGCGATAAGCTAATAAACCAATGACAATCATGGCGACAATATAAAACAGGAAAGTAATAATGGTGGGGTTGAGTGCGCTCATACAGTATCCATTTGGGTTTTGGACAGTCGATGAAAATACAGACTGCTGCTAGACGTGAGTCACTCAATTTTGTGAGTGCAGAGATCTCATCTGCGGTGCTGATTTCATCAAGAAACGCGAAATTTAACCATACATTAAAAAATATTTCAGATTTTTTTCTGAATGGGCATAAAATAGGCAGCTTGAAAGCTGCCTATCATCTTGATGTTTATCTGATTTGCTTATGGATTATTGCGACCCATAACACCACGAATAGTATTCAAGACATCTGCAGGTAAGACCACAGTTTTGGCATTGTTCGATTTCGCCATATCTTGCATGGCTTTTACATATTGCTCACCCAATAAGTACGCCACAGGAATTTCTTTATCACCCACCGCAGAGCTAACCATTTCAATAGCACGTTGAGAAGATTCTGCCAATACAACTTGCGCTTCTGCATCACGACGTGAAGCTTCCAAACGACCATCGGCTTCTAAAATAGCCGCTTGTTTTTCACCATCGGCTTTGGTTACGGTAGCACGACGCTGACGTTCTGCTGCAGCTTGTTCTTCCATAGCTGCCTGCATGGTATGCGATGGTTTAATATCCTGAATTTCTACAGTTTTAAGGGTAATTCCCCAGTCTGAAATATCATCAGAAATGGCTGCTTTGAGTTTGGCTTTGATGTGATCACGTGAAGACAAGGCATCATCCAAATCCATTTCACCCACAATAGAGCGCAATGAGGTTTGAACAAGGTTTTGAATCGCCCAAGTATAGTTTTCAATGCCATACACTGCTTTTTCAGGAGTCGTGAGGTTTATGTACGCAACCGCATTCATGAGTAGAACTGCGTTGTCACGGGTAATAACTTCCTGAGATGGAATATCTAATACAATATCTTTGGTGGTGACTTTATAGGCCACTTCATCGACATAAGGAATGACGAAGTTAAGTCCCGGTGCAAGCGTGGTGTGGTATTTACCCAGACGTTGCACAATCCACTTATAACCTTGCGGAACAATTCGCACGCCTTTAAAAATGGTAATTCCAATAAAGGCTAAAATCGCTAAAACAATAATAGATCCACCAGACATTTTAATTTCTCACTTTTTCGTTGTCATGTGCGCTGTGATGCGGCTGCACCACCAAATCATTACCCAAAATATCAATCACGCGAATACGATCTCCCACTTGCACAGGGCTTGTGGTGCGGCAGTTCCATTCGTCTGAACCAAGTACGGGCATCGGGAAACGGACTTTAATTTGATCATGTTCCAAGTTGGTTTGAATAACCATGCCAATTTGTCCAATAGTGGCTTCGCGTGACAAGCCTGCTTTGGTTTTATCGGTAGATAAGGGTTTGATAAATTTAAACCACGCCAAGGTACACAGTACCGACAAGATAATCCACATCACCAATTGGGTGGTGGTACCCATCATGGGGAACATCCAGTATAAAATACCGACCATGACTGCCCCAATGCCAAACCATAAAGCGGCAAACGCAGGCAAGACCAGTTCTGAAAGCATTAACAGAACGCCTAGTACAAACCAGTGCCAAGGTTCAAGAACGAATTCCATACATCTACTCGCGTATTTTTTACGATTGGTTAATTCTAATTGCTTAGAGAAACGCATCGACTTAAAAAGATGCGCTCTCATCACTTTAACAGATCAATAAGTTTATGAATATTAAAAAAATCACTGAATCCTAAAATTTCGGACGCGGTGCAGGTTTCAGCGCGGCAGGTGATTTTTTAAAGTTATTGATGGCTTGTAGAATTGCTTTGACCTGTAATTGTGCGGCTTTTTCACCTTCTAAAATGGTTTGGTTACTGGCTTTTAAATCTAGAGTACCAATATGTCCAACTTTAGGTTGAATCACGATATTGGCCTGCGCCAATTCCTGATTGATGCTTTGCTGCCCCATAATATTGAGGGTTTGATCGAGTAAGCCCCACATGCTGACAGGTTGATTGCCTGTTGGACGTGCAGAAATATCCACTGCAATGACTAAGTCGGCACCCATCGCTTTAGCCGTCTGTACGGGAATTGGGCTGACCAAGCCGCCATCCACATATTGTGTTCCGCCAATGGTGGCAGGTACAAAAACATTCGGAATACTGCAAGAGGCACGTACGGCTTGACCAGCATTGCCTTTAATAAAGTCGGCTTTACGTCCATTATCTAAACGTGTGGCAACGGCAGCAAAACGAATTGGAAATTTCTCAATCGGTTTATTTGCCACGTGTTGATTGACAAAGTCTTGTAACTTTTGACCTGCAATAAAACCCTGACGGTTTAAGGTTAAATCACGAATGTCGGATTCTTTAAAGGTTAGGGCAATATGTTGGAGCTGATAAGGACTTTTACCACTGGCGTATAAACTGCCGACAAAGCTGCCTGCACTGGTGCCTGTGACAATTTTTGGTTTAATCCCGTGAGACTCTAAAACTTTAATGACGCCAATATGTGCAAAACCTTTAGCACCACCGCCACCCAGCGCCAGTGCAATTACAGGTTCACGTGCTTGGATAGGTGTGGTGCTTGGCGGTGTTTTTGTTGTTTTGTCGCAGCCAGCCAAAGTTAGAGCTAGTACGCCCACTAAAGAATAACGAATCAGTTGCATATCAAATCTAAATTTAGATCAAAGAATATTGCGCCCATCTGAACAAAAAATAGAAACTTTGACTAGCCCTTTTTCAAAAGCTTTTGTAACGGTTTTGCCAACCAATGTGGATTTTTAGCCGAAAACTTGCCGTGATATTGCGTATAAATTGCATCTAAATCTTGAGCATAATCGCCCGTAGGATGAAACACGCCCAAAATATGAATGGTTTTGTGTGCATAATCAAAAGAGAACATCACAATTGGGATATTGGCGCCGTAGGCAATATGGTAAAAGCCACTGCGGATATTTTCGGCTTGTTTACGTGTGCCTTCGGGCGCCATACCAATCCAGATTTTTTCTTTTTTTCGTACAATCTCAATAATATCTTGGGTATGTCCTTGAGGAGAATGGCGCACCACAGGAATTACCCCAATCCAGTTTAAAAGTGGCTTGAGTGGGGTTTCAAATAAAGTGTGCTTACCAAAAATAATAATTTGAATACCTAAACCGAGTAGGGCGGTAAAACCATGCCACGCATCAATATTTGACGTATGCGGTGAGATAATAGCAACTGCTTTGGGCAAGTTGGGAAATTCGCCCACCATTTGCCAGCCTTGCGCCAAAAAAATATTTTTAAATAAAGCACGACTGCTGGCTGTTCCACGTTGTGGAACTTGGTCGGGTAACTGTGGAAATTGCCGTGCACTGCGTGCAAAAGGATTGGTGATTTTCATGAATGCGATGTCATCCTGACGTGCGTGATTAACAACAATAAATACCCAATATCATGACGCATGAATCTAAATCTATTCAAGATATTAGACTTTCGCTTTGTCTGATTCATTGGCAAAATAGTCGAAATCTGAATGTGAAAGTGATGAAAAATAACAATCCATTATTCAAAATTTTAGTGTAGTACTGCGTTTTTTTGATCTTTTGCCCATATCTAAATTGAGATACTATGCCCAATTTGCGCCAAACTTATTTGTTGTTATTTTCTCTGTATTGGGCGCAGGGCTTGCCTGTTGGTTTTATGACCCATGCCTTGCCTGTGATTTTACGTGCGCAAGGTGTGTCTTTGGCACATATTGGCGGTTTCGGTTTGTTAATGCTGCCATGGTCAATCAAAGTATTTTGGGCACCTTTGGTGGATCGCTTTGGACATTCATATTTTGGGCATTATCGTAGCTGGATTTTGCCGTGCCAGTGGCTGAGTGTTTTGGTGCTGATTGGGCTGTCCTTTTTACCGATTGAGTCCTTAAATCATCCTATATATTTGTGGGTGTTTTTTGTGGCTTTGCTCGGTATGAACTTGGTCGGTGCAACCCAAGATATTGCCACCGATGGTTTGGCGGTCAATATTTTACAAGCCAAACAGCAACATTGGGGTAATACCTTTCAGGTGGTTGGTTCACGACTGGGCTTTATTGTGGGTGGTGGTGCAATTCTGTGGGCATTGGATTGGCTAGATTGGCAAAAAACTTTCTTAATTTTAGCGGGATTGGTGTTTTTAAATACCTTGCCAATTTTAATGTTTAAAGAGCCACAACATGCTGCTAAACAAGTGCTTGTTCAAGCTCAAAGTAAAATGTCATTTCACGCACGTCTTGCTGCGATTCGTGAATATCTGCGCTATTTTGTGGAAACGCCTGTACTGTACGCATGGCTATGGGTGTTACTCAGCTTTAAAATTGCCGATGGTTTGGCTGGCCCTTTATTAAAACCTTTAATGGTAGATTTAGGCTTAAGCTTTTCTCAAATTGGCATTTATGTGACCATGTTGGGAGCAATGGCCGCTTTGTTGGGTGCAGGCATCGCAGGGTTGATGCTGAAATGGTGGTCTAGAGCGCATGCCCTCATCATTTTTTCTGTGCTTAAAATTTTGAGTTTAGTGGCCTATGCTTATTTGGCTGAATTGTATGAACAGCAAGTTGATGTGGCACACTGGCTGATTTATAGCATTAATGCTGCGGAAGATTTTTGCTCTGCCATGTTACTTGTAGTGATGCTAACCTTGATTATGCAGTACAGTCGTAAACAATATGCAGGGACTGATTTTACATTTCAGGTTGCGATTATGGCGACTGTGAGCGGGGTACTTTATACCCTGAGTGGAATCTTAGGCGATGCTTTAGGCTACGCGAATTATTTACTGTTGATTTGTATTGTTGCGATTCTATGCTTTGTACTGATCTGGAAATGGGCAAAGCTTGCGAAAAGCGTTCAATCATCAGCACTTGAATAACAAGGTAGATCATCAAGACAGGATGACAGACCTAAACCACGTTAAAAAGTCATTGCGTGGAAAAAATAAAAGCGACCTTTAAAGAGTCGCTGGAGTATAAAAGGTATCCACATTAAAGCCAATACCGACCTCGTTTTTGTATTTTCAAAAATTATTATTTGCGCTTTCAGTGCTTCTCTTCGGCAGCGCAGGCAGTATAACGTTAAATTATGACAATCCTGCGACAATTTAAGTCGCATAGAGGTGTGTTGCAGCTAAAATCAGCATATTCTAGCTGCGATATGCAGTATTGATTGCCAGTGTCCATTGTTGGTGATTACAACGCGGACAGACTTCATTGGCGTGTTCAAGTAAACGGACATGCCCACAATACATGCAGGCATAATACGTGTTTGGAGTTGTGCGGTTCACGGGTTGGTAAGCTTTAGGGAATAAGGGTAAACCATAGCGTGTGGCACCGCCATGAAAAAACAACATGCTGAATTTTCCATCACTTTCTAGTAAGCCAACACGTACTTGCCCTAAATGCTCCACGCCTTGTTGGCGCATTTCGGCAAAGAATTCATCATGCGACATTTTACCGTATTTAATTTTTTCTAAGACCAATTCACCATCTTCTACAATATATAGCGATTTACCTTCAATCAAATCTTCAAAGGGTTGGTATTTCATCATGAGCCATGTGGTCAGGCGATACATCCCAATCACCACTGTCATCACCACCAAGGCATGTACCAAGGGTAAATCTTCAGTGAACATAGGGTCGCCCGCAATAGAACCGAGCGATAAAATAATGGCCAATTCAAAAATAGAAAGCTGGCGTACTCCGCGTTTTCCTGTGAGGCGTAAAAATAGAATAATCATGCCAAACATGAGTGCAGCACGAATCATTAATTCTGCAACAAATGTCCATGTGGTGTCGTGAATGAAGATGGTGAACCAATCCATAGATTGTCTATTTTGTTATTTTGATGCTTGATACTATGCTTAAATTGAGTGGGTAAAATAGTGGTTTTGAGTAAAGAACTGCAATTATTTTAGTGGTTTAGAAACATAGAAATTTGTTATATTGCCTAAAAACTATAAATACAAAAATAATGAATCAGAAGATGAATTCACAACTATTACAATTTGCCAAATCTATGCGTCATGCTGCTACGGATGCTGAAAATTTGCTGTGGCAACTACTTCGTGCCAAGCGTTTTATGAATCTTAAATTTCGTCGTCAGCATGTGATTAAACCTTATATTGTGGATTTTTACTGTTATGAAATTGGCTTAGTGATTGAGTTAGATGGCAGTCAGCATGGAATGGATGATGCTCTAGAATATGATACTGAACGGACTAAGTTTTTAGAGACTTTGGGCTTAACTGTCGTGCAGTATTGGAATTCTGATGTGTTGGGAAGGGTGGATGTGGTGTTGGAGGATTTGTGGCAGGTGTGTTCTGAATTGAAAAATACCTCTTTTATTAAAGAGGTATTTTGAAAATTATCGACGATTGCTTGATTCAAAATCTACACGGGGATCAGCACTTTCCGTAGTTACTCTGTAATTTGACGGTAAATTAACAGAATCTTTAACCCATGTAGGTCTAGGACGGCTAGAAGCTGTTAGGGTTGTTAAAGTATTTTGATTATTTCTTGATGTAGAGTTTTGAGAGTTCTGTGTATGTCTGGACATTGCATTCTCCCGTTAACCATAAAATTAATAGATATAGACATAATATGCTAAAAATAGCTGCTGCACAATTAATCTCTGAATAAGCTTTTTCTAAAGCAATAACTTTGTCTTCAAGCATTTGGGCATTTCGAGAAATTAAATCCTGATAAATTTCTCCGGTAATCCTCCCTAAAAATAATTGAGTTTAAAAGTAGAAAATCGAATAACCTTGATTTAAGGAGATTTTCTATGAAAACATCTAAGTATTCAGACAGCTTGATCATGAGTATCTTGAAGCAAGCTGA
>NZ_VPAP01000011.1:0-88168 GCF_013419195.1 Acinetobacter sp. YH12099
CTCGTGAGGCTTGACTATACAACACCCAAACAGTTGGGGTTGAATGCTCAATCGATTCAAATCCAATCAGTCAATTCAGACTGATCTTGATTTAGTTAACGCTAAACAATAAAATTCAGACCCAATACAGCCCAATCTGTTACAGATTCGGAAAACGCAGTGCATCACAGTCGTGAATAAGACCAATGCAAGTCTCCGTAAACAGTTGTGCTGGCGACCATAGCAAGAGTGAACCACCTGATCCCTTCCCGAACTCAGAAGTGAAACCTCTTCGCGCTGATGGTAGTGTGGGGTTACCCATGTGAGAGTAAGTCATCGCCAGCTCATTATTCGAACACCCTCAACTAGCGTTGGGGGTGTTTTTTTATGTGGAAAAGAAAATATTAAGAAGAATAATCACATTTTATTGTGTTTAAAATAACAATAAACCCATAATTAATAAAATGTTTTAGACTAATGTTGAATTTTTATTTTTTGTGTTTTGTGTGAAAGTTACACAATCTACTTGAATGGCAAAAGTGGACATGGATGACTGATAAAAATGAAAGTCTTCACTGTAAAAATTGCTATTCAAGCTTACTGAAACACAAACTCACAGGAGGTGAGGAATGGCACATCAAGCAATTAACGTGAATGATGTCATCGATCACGCAAAATTCAAACCATTTCATTTCAATGTCGTGGCATGGTGTCTACTGATCATTTTATTTGATGGCTATGACTTGGCAATTAATGGGGTCGTTTTACCCTTATTGATGGATGAGTGGGGCTTGAGTGCTGTTCAGGCGGGGATGCTCGCGAGTACTGCATTGGCAGGTATGATGTTTGGTGCGATGATTTTTGGTTCTTTGGCCGATAAAATTGGTCGTAAGAAAGTCATCATGATCTGTATCGTTCTGTTTAGTGGTTTAACCTTTGCAGGTGGCTTTGCTTCTAATCCAACTGAGTTTGCAATTTTACGTTTCTTAGCGGGTTTAGGCATTGGTGGTGTAATGCCAAACCTTGTGGCCTTAACTTCTGAATATGCACCTAAAACCATGCGTAGCACCTTAGTGACTACTATGTTTAGTGGTTATGCTGTAGGTGGTGTAATGGCAGCCTTACTTGGCTCATGGTTTACCCCAAGTTTTGGCTGGGAAATCATGTTCTTTATTGCGGGTATCCCATTGTTTTTATTGCCTGTGATTTGGAAATTCTTGCCAGAATCTTTAACCTTTATTGTCAAAGAAAATAAGCAAGATCAAGCCCGTCCAATCGTAGCGCGTTTAGCACCAGATTTAAAAATTACCGAAGACACCACTTTTGAATTGTATCAGGTTGGTGTGCCTGAAGCTGCTAACGTGGTGAGCTTGTTCAAACGCGGTCGTGCAGTGAATACTTTATTGTTCTGGTTAGCGTTCTTT
This sequence comes from Acinetobacter sp. YH12099, assembly GCF_013419195.1. Taxonomy (NCBI): domain Bacteria; kingdom Pseudomonadati; phylum Pseudomonadota; class Gammaproteobacteria; order Moraxellales; family Moraxellaceae; genus Acinetobacter; species Acinetobacter sp. YH12099. The sequence goes on from NZ_VPAP01000011.1 coordinate 1,404, forward strand.
ACTTGTCTATTAACCATGTATGCACTCAGCAGCTGGTTGCCAAAACTGATGATGGCGGCAGGCTATTCTATGGACAACAGCTTAATGTTCATGATGGTGATGAACGTAGGTGCAGTCGTTGGTATCGTGGGTGGTGGTATTTTAGCAGACCGTTTCCACTTAAAACCTGTATTGATGTTCTTGGGAATCATGGGTGCATTGGTGATGAGCCTCATGGGCTTCCAATCTAATCAATTCTTGCTTTACATCTTAGTATTCTTGGCGGGTGCAGCATCTATTGGTTCACAAATGTTGTTGTATAGCTATGTGGCACAATATTACCCACTTGCGGTACGCTCAACAGGTATTGGCTGGTCATCTGCCATTGGTCGTATGGGTGCGATTGTGGGTCCAATTTTAATTGGCGGCTTATTGGGTATGAATTTACCTGCACACTTCAACTTTATGGCAGTAGGTTTGCCAGTGTTGATCACTGCAATTGCGGTTGCCTTGATTATGAGTGAAGATGAAGCTGAGCAAATTAAAGCAGGCAAAGCAGTTGCTGCCAAAGCTTAAACTTGTAATGTGCTAAGTTCAAAAGTCCTCAACCTTGTTTGGGGACTTTTTGATTATGGGGTGTGTAAATAGAAAGTGATGATAGATAAAGTTATATACTCAAGACACAGATAAAAAGAAACCCCATCATCCTGACGGGGTTTCTTTGTATTTCGTGTTTAGGTATAACTCCTGTCGTACCTCACGATCCTGGTGCTCAAACCTATTATTGTTGTTTTCTGTTTGGGAAACATCCTGTCTCCTTATGCTTTAAAGAATACCGTAAGCTCAAAATACTGCCTAGCCTCATTTTGCTTCAATGCATGTAAGCAAAAACTGACAAAGTGATGAATGATACTGACGCTGTTTTTGAGCAAACGATAAAATACCGAGCTTATTTTTGTCCATAAACAGGCGTATACTGATTGCGTGATTGGAGTAAATATGTCTGATTTAGCTGCAGCATCTCATGTTCAGTATGGTACTAAGCCGTTTAAAGCCATTCTTTTTTCGTTGTTTCTAGCGGGTTTCGCTTCTTTTTCGACCTTGTACTGTGTGCAACCGATGATGCCAATTTTGGCCGATTTTTTTACGGTTACACCAACCCAAAGTAGTTTCCCGCTGTCATTTTCTACTGTGGCTTTGGCGATAGGTTTGCTTTTCACAGGTTTTATTTCAGATCGTTTTGGGCGTAAACCTATTATGGTTTTGGCTTTATTTTTAGCTGCCATTTTATTAATTCTGAGTGCCTTACTTCCAATCTGGTCATTCTTTTTAACCACACGAATTTTTATTGGCATTGCTGTGAGTGGTGTAGCTGCGGTCGCCATGACCTATATTGGTGAAGAAATTCGACAGCAAGATATTGGTTTTGCTATGGGGCTGTATATTTCGGGTACGGCCATTGGTGGCATGGGTGGACGTTTAATTGCTGGGGTCTTGGTCGATTTTATATCTTGGCAAGCGGCAACCCTAATTATTGGTGGTTTGAATTTACTAATTGCAATCACCTTTTATATGTTACTTCCTGCATCGAAAAATTTTACAGCGTATCCGATTCGCTTCTCGCGGTTTAGAGATGCTTTTGTTGCCAATTTGGCAGACCGTAAATTAAGAATCCTGTTTTTACAGGGCTTTTTGCTGATGGGCTGTTTCGTCAGTGTTTTCAATTACATCAGCTATTATTTACTAGCTAAACCATTTGAGCTTTCCCAAGTTTGGATTGGGGTGATTTCAATTGCCTATTTGGCGGGTATTTATAGTTCACCGCGTGCGGCAAGCTGGGGCAATCGTATTGGACGTGAACGTGTGTTGCCTATGGTGATTGTCCTAATGTTGATCGCATTATGGTTGATGTCGATTGCACATTTAGCCGTCGTATTGGCTGCATTGGTGCTATTTACCTTTGCTTTTTTTGCCGCACATTCTACTGCCAGTAGTTGGGTGTCGATTCAAGCACTGCAGTATCGTGCAGTGGGATCATCATTATATTTATTTAGTTACTACATGGGTTCGAGTTTGCTCGGTAGTGGTAGCGGTCTGATTTGGGAACAATGGGGCTGGTCTGGTCTGACATGGGTGATGACTGCAGTCTTGGGTGTGGCGCTTTATGGTGCGTGGCGTTTAAAGATTAAACCAACAGCGCTGCGATAAGCATTCAGGATTATTGCTTTAGGCTTATCCCTTTATGCTTTTCTTATTCAGATACCAACTTAGGATATAAAAATAGTTTGCTGATTTTGTGTGTTTTTTAATCAAGCAAGATGAATGGAATTCATGCTAAAATAGTCGGCTTTCATCTTTGATCGACTTTTGATCTTCCACTTCCCAGCCGAGAATTGCAAGCCATGTCTACTGCTTATACTGCTCAGACCGCACCCAAAGCGTTGTTTGATTACGACAAATATTGGGCGTCATGTTTTGAGCCTGCGCCATTTTTGCCGATGTCACGCGAAGAAATGGATCAGCTTGGTTGGGATGCCTGCGATTTTATTTTGGTTTGTGGTGATGCTTATATTGATCATCCCTCTTTTGTATCGGGCGTGATTGGTCGTGTGCTTGAGGCGCAGGGCTTTCGTGTCGGGATCATCGCCCAACCAGACTGGACCAATGTGGAATCTTTTCGGGTACTAGGGAAGCCGACCATTGCTTGGGGTGTTACCGCGGGCAATATGGACTCGATGATCAACCGCTATACTGCAGACCGTAAAATCCGTTCTGATGATGCTTATTCACCAGACAATCAGCCGAATAAACGTCCTGACCGTGCGGCTACGGTATATTGTCAGCGTTGTCGTGAAGCCTTTCCAGATGTGCCTGTTTTACTTGGCGGGATTGAAGGCTCGTTGCGTCGTATTGCACATTATGACTATTGGTCTGACAAAGTTCGTCGCTCAATTTTAATGGATTCTAAAGCCGACTTATTGATGTACGGCAATGGTGAGCGTTCGATTATTGAAGTGATGCACCGTTTGGCCAAAGGCGAAAAAATCCACGAAATTACAGATGTACGTGGTACAGCATTTATTATTAATAAACATAACCGCGCGTCTAAAGCCAAATTTGTTGAAATTGCATCTAATGATGTAGACAGCGTGGGCCGTGTTGATCCAATCATCAACCCTTATGTGATGACCGAAGATTTAGACGGTTGTGAGATTGAAAAAGACAAGGGCAACAACCTCGCGCAATATCAAAATTTCCAGAAAGATGTGGTCAGCAATCCAATTGTGCGTGAAGGTGATCAGCTAGATGCGGATACCCAGATTGTGCAATTGCACCCTGCTTCAAAAGCAATTAAACACAAATTACCCCCACGTGAATTGGCAGTGATTCGTTTGCCTTCTTTTGAGGAAGTGGTGAACGATCCTGTGCTGTATGCGCATGCTAACCGTATTTTGCATTTAGAAACTAACCCGGGCAATGCGCGTGCTTTGGTGCAAAAGCATGGTGAACGTGATGTGTGGTTGAATGCACCGCCTATTCCGTTGACTACGGAAGAAATGGACTATGTATTCGATTTACCGTATGCACGTTTGCCGCATCCATCTTATGGCAATGCACGTTTCCCTGCTTTTGATATGATCAAGTTTTCGGTCAATATCATGCGTGGTTGTTTTGGTGGCTGTACTTTCTGTTCGATTACCGAACACGAAGGCCGAATTATCCAAAACCGTTCTGAAGAATCCATTTTGCGTGAAGTGGAAAAAATTCGGGATACTGCACCTGGCTTTACCGGTATTATTTCAGACTTAGGTGGCCCGACTGCAAATATGTACCGTTTGCATTGTAAAGATCCTGAAATTGAAAAGAATTGTCGTAAACCTTCCTGTGTATTCCCGGGCGTATGTCAAAACTTACATACCGATCATGCGCCTTTAACACAGTTATATCGTAAAGCGCGTGAACTGAAAGGCATCAAAAAAATTCTGATTGGTTCAGGTTTGCGGTATGACTTGGCTGTGTTGAACCCTGAATATGTACATGAATTGGTGACGCATCATGTGGGCGGTTATTTAAAAATTGCACCAGAGCATACCGAAAAAGGTCCATTATCTAAGATGATGAAACCTGGTATTGGTACCTATGACCGTTTTAAACAAATGTTTGATCGTTTCAGTAAAGAGGCGGGCAAAGAGCAATATTTAATTCCGTATTTTATTGCTGCGCACCCAGGAACGACCGATTACGACATGATGAATTTGGCGTTGTGGCTGAAAAAGAATGGTTTCCGTGCCGATCAGGTGCAGACCTTCTATCCATCGCCAATGGCAACCGCTTCGACCATGTATTACACGGGTAAAAACCCACTGGCCAAAGTGGCGCGTTATACCGAAAATGTGGATATTGTCAAAGGCGAAAAACGTCGTCGTTTGCATAAAGCTTTCTTACGTTACCATGATCCAAACAACTGGCCGTTGTTGCGTGAAGCCTTAAAAGAAATGGGACGTGCAGATTTAATCGGAAACTCTAAACAGCACCTGATTCCAACCTATCAGCCGCAAGGCACAGATGGACAGTATCAAACGGCACGTAAGAAAAACTCGACTGTCGCGGGTGATTCACAAAAACGTACGGGGCAAAGTGGCAATCGTGCTCAGAACAGTAATCGTCCGAAGAAAGGACAAATTTTGACCCAGCACACAGGCTTGCCGCCACGTGAAACAGGTGAAAAATGTCCATTTTCACACAAGAAATCTAAGCCAAAATCGAAAGCTTAGTACTTCAAATTAAGCTCCATCAAAGGCGCTGCGGCGCCTTTTTTGTTTGCTTTTCATTTCATCGGAATTGTCCGACAATCGAATCTGTTAAGCATTGCTTTGTTTTTTGAGCATGCTATACAGTATTTCAATCTAAGGATAAAAATATGCTTAGACGCTACAGCGCTTAGACAAAAGGCGGGCTTGTGAAACAAAATTTCTGTTTCTATGATGGTTTTGTCAATGTTTCATGTAGTTTCTTAAATGGAACGTTTAAATATAAAAGCGTGTTATATACTGATTTGATGAAAAAATCGGCATGAAGCCGAAACAACTATAAAAAATGATTTTAAGGATTGAATTATGACCATTTATATTTTGATTGGGGTTTTGATACTGATTTTCTTTCTCTTGATGGCGGTTAAGGGCTTGGAAAATAGAGAAAAACCTCAGGACAGTGCACTAAAGCAACGTGCAATTTTTAACTTAAATGAACAGCTGACGTATACACGTTTGCAGGAAATTTTACCTCAACATATCATCTTGGCGCATGTGTCTTTTGATGCCTTGCTGACCACGAAATTTTCACGTACTCGACATAAATACCGCAATATGATTGCCGATTTTGTGGTGTTGGATGCCAATCATCAAGTTGTTGCAATTGTGGCTTTAGATGATTTGTTGATGTTGAAACGTAGCCGCAATGCACAATACCAAGATGAATTGCTGCGTTTGGCGGGTTATAAAGTGCTGCGTTATGAAGATGTGCCTGAATATCACGAATTACGCGAAGCTTTTGGGCAGTCATCGTCATCTTATGCAGATTTAGAAGATTTGGATACTGCCTTAAAAAAGTATGATTTTTTAGCGCATTCTGTACGCCATAAAGTGAAGGTATTGGGCTAAACGCTTGCCGCTAAAGTCACTAGATAGACAATATGAATCAGCATGTCGCCATGACATGCTGATTTTTTTGGGCATGTTCCTGATCCAATCACATCTGTTATACGTTGGGTTGCTCTTCAGGTTTGACTGCAACCACAGTCATCTCAACTAAAACGTCAGGACGATATAACTTGGCTTCTACGCAGGTACGCGGTAAAGCTTGTATATCTGCCACCCAAGCATCCCAAACTTGATTCATTGCGGCATAATCGCGCTCAATGTCTTTTAGAAAAATCATTACCGACATGATGTGGCTTTTATCTGTACCCGCATCTGCCAATAAACGATCAATCAGGGCAAGTGTTTGTTGGGTTTGCCCCTCAATATCTTGTTGTGTGTCTTCTGCCAGTTGCCCTGCCAAATGGACTAAATTTCCCGAAATTGCAATTTCAGAATAACGTTTTTGGATATGTAGACGTTGAACAGCCATTGGGTGTGATCCTCGCGCCAAGCGATTGGGTATAAAAAGCGTGAGGTATTATAGAGGCAGGCAAGCACGTGGAAAATATGCAGGCAGCAGTCTACTTAAAATAAAAAGTAGTTGAATGGAAAATACGAGGAAAAGAGAGACGGTGTATCAAAGCGGCGAAGTGCCAAGCGCAGAGTTGTCCTGTAATCTTCGGATTTGATCGTCACGCCAATCACAGGACAAGTATGCCAAAAGTAATGGTGATTTTTGACATCTCAGCGTATGTACGGATAAATACATCGCGCGCATAGATTACTCTAAAAAGCACAACTGTGAAGGGTAAATTGTCTTATTTTTATTCTTTTGGCTGAAATTTATACAAAAATAGCTTTAGTATTCATCGGTAAGCATTGCTTTGGCAGGCTGTCATGCCGTGCTGCGAGTTTATAGCTTTAATATCCGTGATATTTATGAGTTGTGATATTTACAGCAAAGATAGTTGTGCTTGCTCATCGGCAGGGCTGAGTTGATACAGACCGACCCCAATTAAACGGAATTGATCCTGTGCGGGAATATGCATTTCGTGAAGCAAAAGCTGCAGGACTTTTTCAAGATCATTTTTAGTTTCAAGAGGCTGTTTAAAACTTTTGCTATGTTGTAAGACCTGAAAATTTTTGAGTTTCAATTTGGCCGATACGCCACGTGCAACATATTGTTTTTTCACTAAACTATGCCAAACCTGATCAATCAAGCTAGACCAGTAAGCTGCACATTCGGCTAAGTTTAAGTCATCATCAAAGGTGATTTCTTTGGAAATTTGCTGGCGCTCACGTTCTGCCTGCACAGGACGTTCATCAATCCCTTGGGCAAATAAAAACAGGCGTTTTCCATATTTGCCAAAATGATGAATCAACAGGTTTTCTTCAATGTGTTGCAAATCGCCCAAGGTATTTAAATTCAAGCTTTTTAATTTTTCCTGCGTGACTTTACCTACGCCTGGAATTTTCTTTAAGGGTAAGTCCTGAATAAACTGCTGCACTTGACTGGGTTTAATCACGCAAATGCCATTGGGTTTATGCCAGTCCGAAGCAATTTTGGCTAAAAATTTATTCGGTGCGACACCTGCCGAGGCCGTTAAACCTGTACTTTGAAAAATATCTGCCCGAATCCGCATTGCGACTTCAGTTGCGCTTGGAATACCTTGTAAATTTTCGGTGACATCTAAATAAGCTTCATCTAAAGACAAGGGTTCAATAAGTGGTGTATAACGCTGAAAAATCTGATGAATTTGTGCGGAAACCTCACGATAGAGCGCAAAATTAGGCTCGAGCACCACCACCTGCGGGCAGCGTTTGCGGGCTTGTGCCATCGACATGGCAGAACGTAAACCAAACTCACGCGCAGGGTAAGATGCCGCAGCAATCACAGCACGAGGATGATGCGAAGCAATCACCACAGGTAAATGCTGCAATTCAGGACGACTGCGCAGCTCAACAGAGGCATAAAAGGCATCCATATCAATATGAATGATTTTCCGCATGGCACAAACTAGATGAAGCGTTTAGATTTCAACAGTATCGCATGTTTAGGAAGTCGGTTGTAGCATCGGAGCAAGCGGATAAGGCGTGTTGCTATTCAGCAAAATCACCTGTGTCGATTGCTGTTCTGCATAGTCGATCAAACGCTGTAAACTCCGTGGGCTATGGTCGGCAATGCGGGGCAAAAACTCTAAAGGGCGCGCTAAAGGCTGGAAAAAATTATCCCAATGAATTGGAATCACGACACGAGGGCGCAACGTTTCCACAGTTTCATCTAAATAATGCTGTTGAAAAGCAACCGATTGTTTAGAGAGCTGTGCAATCCCTAAAAATAAAGTATCTACCTGCAAGTGTTGTAATTGTTTAGAAATCGCGCCTGTACTGGCTTTGACTAAAATGTTCTGTTCAGGATGCTGAATGTAATAATCAAAACTGCCGCCTTCTTTAAATTCATAAAAACGGGCAGGTAAGGACAATGGTTGTTGAATTTGTTCACCTAAATCATTATTCACAGCGGTGGCAGGGGTATGCTGTGATGGAATAGCCGTAATCTTAAACTTTCCAATCTGTATTGGTTGGGCAGGATTGACAAGGCTTAATCGAGATTCAGGAATTGCGGCACCACGGGCAATGTTCAAACTACTTTCTGAACCGATGATTTGACTGTGTTTGAGTTGCTGCGCCAAAAATGGCAAATCTAGCGTGTGATCATAATGCGAATGGGTGATCAAAATCGCACGTGTGCGTTGTAATTGATGCTGTTGAATCAACTTGTGCAATAAGGCTGGTTGGCTGTCTAACTTGTTCCACATGACTTGTGCAAGAGAGGGGCGACTAAAAAATCCATCAATCAGAATTTGGTTTTCACCATCATCAAACAATAGGGTAGATACGCCAAAATAATGTACTTTTAAGTTGGCATTTGCGGTTTTTGTTGAATATTGCCATGCGGAAAATTGTTCTAGTTTGCCTGCGGGTTGTAATAGGTAAAGCAGTGCGAATCCTGCACAAATGCTGAGCGTAAGAGCAGCCCAAAGCAGCCCTTTCATAATTTTCATGACGGTACTTTTTTATTGTGATGCAGCTATCTTGTTATTTTTTCTGGTTCGGTTCAAGTCTTGTGGGTTGAATTGCGTTGTCTGTTAAAAAATGCTGCCATTGTTTGGTATTGCCATAAAAAACATTTAGGTCGACTGGGGTGTGAATACCTTTTATTTGACCCTGATTGGTATGTTGCCAAAATAACCATTTTGGCTGACCTGCCAGTTGTGGTTTACCCTGATATTCTCTGACCCAAAGTGGTGTTTGCTTAAAGCTTTCAGTTAATACCATATTGTAAAAGGCTTTAGATACATAAAAAATCGGTTGTTTTTCATAATGTTGATATAGCGCATCATGCATGATTTGAATTTCGCGCAGTAACTGTTCTTTGGTGTAAGTGTTGATGCAGTTGCTGTCATATTCTAAGTCAATTACAGGTGGCAAACTGTCAGATTTTTTTGGAACAGTCGCAATAAAGTTTTCTGCCTGAATTGCTCCATCACGGCATAAGCGATAAAAATGATAGGCGCCGACCAAAAAGCCATGTTCACGGGCTTTGAGCCAGTTATCCTGAAATTTATGATCTTTAAAATCGCCTCCTTCGGTGGCTTTTAAATAGACAAAGGCATATTTTTGTGGGGAAATTTTTTGCCACTGAACATCGCCTTGATGATGTGACACGTCAAAGCCTTGAATTGGATATTCTTCGGCTGCCGCAGGTTGTTGGCGCAACACATCCAAATACAATAAAACCGCCAAAACAGCACTGCCAAGCACCGCAATGGTCATACGATAGTGCGGTGTAAAAGCTGAGTTTTTAGCTCGATTTGGTGGTTTGCGCATGTTGAAAAAGCTTCGCGGAGCAAAGTCATATCATAACGCGCAGTGCGGTGTAGCACCATGCGCTTTCGGTAATGGCGTTTTAAACAGCCGTGTGTTTGGGGATACTCCAAAACACTAAAAATGCCAAAATATTTAATACACCCAAACAAATTAAAGTGGCATGAAAGGCACTGACTAACTGTTCTGCGCCGTAATAGGCACTAAACATATTCACCAAAGTACCTGCCAATGCCACGCCAATACTCATCGACAGCATCATAATCATGGATAAAAAACTATTGCCGCTGCTGGCATCTTGTTGAGGTAAATCTTTGAGCGTAAAGGTATTCATACCCACAAACTGCAATGAATTAAGCACCCCAAATATAAAAAAATGTAAGGCACGTAACCAAGTCGCAGTTTCAGCAGTGGTCAGCGAAAAACTGGCAATACAGGCACCGACCAATAACGTATTGGTCGGTAAAAACTGCCGATAGCCAAAACGTTGAATTAAAGGCCGAATAATTGGTTTAGATACCAAAGAACCGAGCACAGTCGGAATCATCATCAAACCCGTGAGAAACGGTTCAAAACCAAAAGCCACCTGTAGCATGATTGGCATGATAAAAGGCATGGCATTGCCCCCGAAGCGGGCAAAAAAGTTACCTAAAATACCAATGGCATATAAGCGATTTTTAAATAAATCGCTGCGAAATAAGGCATTTTGATGAGTATGGGCATGGTGGGCATAGCATGCTGCGGCAATACCGCCAGCCAAGATTAACGCTAAATTCCAAAGCAGATTATGTTGTGGGTTGGCAAAATTTTCGATGCCTAAAGATAAGCCCGCCATCGCCACAACTAATAGGATAAACCCGAGAAAATCAAAGTTTTTAACTTCAGTTTCAGTCACATTCGGCATGGCTTTGATACAAATCCAACAGCCCAAGATGCCCATAGGAATATTGATCAGGAAAATCCAGTGCCACGTGGCGACTTCGACCAACCAGCCACCCAGAGTTGGGCCAATTAAGGGGCCAATCAACCCTGCCAGACTCATCAGGCTCATGGCAGATAAAAACTGGGTACGTGGAATGATTTTTAACATCGCCAAGCGCCCGACAGGCAAGAGCAATGCGCCACCAATACCTTGAATCACCCGATAAAACAGTAATTCATTCAGACTCGCTGCTGCAGCACAACCCAAAGAGGCAAGGGTAAAAATGATAATCGCTGCAAAATAGGTATTGCGTACCCCAAAACGATCTGCCAACCATCCACTTAATGGAATACACGCTGCCACCGAGAGCACATACGCCACCACAACACTGTGCATCCGCAGCGGGTCTTCCTGCAGGCTATTCGCCATTGCAGGGATTGCTGTATTCACAATGGTGGTGTCGAGCGCCTGCATAAAAAAGCCAATTGAAACCAGAAATACCAAAAGACGGTATTCAGGATGCAGGGCTTGATGGGTCGGTGTTTGGTTCATAACTCGGCAAAATGGACATTTGGTCTAGTTTAAACCATTTTGCAATCTAGCGGACTGCATCTATAAAAACATGAAAAGTGTTTGAAAATTCAAGGAAATGCAATGAAATTGTCATCTATTTGTCACCGATTATTCACTTTGAGTTTGTAAGTTGGGTGCATTTAGAAAAATGATGAGTAATTTATGAAAACGAAAATTTCTGCATTAATGTTGGCTTTATTGTCTGTGGGGATGGTGGGCTGTAATGATAATAATGATCCTATTCCTGTAAAAGAAGAAGTTGTTGAAGCAACACCTACAACAATTAGTTTGGAGCGTTTAGGGGAATACGATGCACAAGTTTTTGGTGCGAGTGCTGCGGAAATTTCTGCTTATGATGCTGAAAGTAAAAGTTTATTTGTAGTCAATGCGAAAAATGGCGTGGTCGATGTACTGGATTTAAGCAACCCAAGTGCACCTGTTAAGCTGAACAGCTTGGATGCCAAGACTCATTTGGCGAATTCTGAAGTCAATAGTGTTGCGGTACATCAAGGTATTGTCGCTTTAGCTGTTCAGGCAACACCTAAAACTGATAAAGGCATCGTGGCATTTTTTAAAGCCAAAGACCTGAGCTTTATCAGCAAAGTTGAAGTCGGTGCATTGCCTGATATGTTGACTTTTACTCCAGATGGCAAAAAAGTCTTGGTTGCCAATGAAGGTGAGCCAAATGAAGGTTATAAGATTGATCCAGAAGGTTCAATCAGTATTATTAATCTAACTGACATCAACAAGCCTACTGTAAAAACTGCAGATTTTCAGGCATGGAATACACGTAAGCAGGAATTGCTTGATGCGGGCGTGCGTATTTTTGGGCCAAATGCGACTGTCGCACAAGATTTAGAGCCTGAATATATTGCGGTGAGTGACGATGGTAAAACTGCTTGGGCAAGTCTACAAGAAAACAATGCTATTGCTGTAATTGATTTGATTCAAGACCAAGTGGTCGATATTTTCCCATTGGGTTATAAAAACTTTGGCTTAGCTGCAAATGCTTTAGATGCAGGTGATCGTGATTGTGTTGTTGGTAAGCAAGACTATAACGGTAAAACGATTACAGCCTGTGCTAAAAATGAGGGGATGATTAATATTCAAGCTTGGCTAGGCTTATATGGCATGTATATGCCAGATGCAATTGCGCAATATCAAGCCAATGGACAAAGCTACTTGGTCACTGCCAATGAAGGTGATGCGCGTGAATGGTTGGTTGATGAAGACTTATATTTTGGTACGGATGAAATAACTCAGGGTTATGCAGAAGAAATTCGTGTTAAACACTTATTCAATAATAAAGGCTTCAGTACCAATGGCGATTATGCAGCGCATTTACGTCTATTAAAGTCAGGGGTTAAAGGCGCAAAGCTTGATTCAAACGTATTTAAAGCATGTACCACTACAGATGCCAATGAAGTTTGTGCAGATAATTTAATTAAAGATTCACAATTGGGTCGTTTGACGATTACTTGGACGCAAGGTTACAAGAAAGATACAAATGGTGAGCCTGTGCTAGACAGCGATGGTTTCATGACCTATGACAAACTATATGCTTATGGTGGCCGCTCGTTCAGTATTGTAGATCCTAAAACCAAAAAAATTGTTTGGGACTCAAAAAATGACTTTGAACGTAAAGCTGCTGAATTATTTCCAGAATACTTTAATACCAATCATGAAAAATTAAGTATAGATGATCGTAGTGACAATAAAGGCCCTGAGCCTGAAGGCATTGCTTTAGGTAAAATTGGTCAAAAAACTTTTGCCTTTATTGGGTTGGAGCGTATGGGTGGCATTATGGTGTACGACATTACCCAACCGACACAAGCATCTTTTGTTGAGTATTTTAATGATCGTAAGTTTGGTGAAACCCGTACATCTTTCGATGCAGAAGGTAATGAGGTTACCGTTGAAAATTCAAATCTCGGTCCCGAAGGTTTGATCTTTATTGCAGCCAAAGACTCGCCTAACGGCAAGCCACTGTTAGTTGTGGGTAATGAAGTCAGTGGAACTACTGCTGTGTACCAAATCAAGTTTAACTAACAGCATTGCAAAATTAGAAATCTATTAAAGAGGGCACTTTGGTGTTCTCTTTTTTGTGCTGTAAAAACCAATGAACAGTGAATTAAAAAAAGCGAGTCACCGACTCGCTTTCACTTTCATTTTTATTGCTATTTCATGTAGCTAAAAAAGTTCAACCCACAAAATGACGTGGAGAATCCAAATTCTTCAAGGCATTAATAATTTTATGGGAGTGGTTACACACGATCAGTTTAGCGCGGTGCTGTGGTGGTAAAAAACCTTCGTGTACCGCATGATCTAACTGCTGAATCAGCGCATCATAAAAGCCATTTACATTATATAAAATCATCGGTTTTTGGTGCTGATTCAATTGCCCCCAAGTGGCAATTTCCAAAATCTCTTCAAAAGTACCCAAGCCGCCTGGCAACGCCACAAAAGCACTGGCGCGATCTGCCATCATCGCTTTACGCTCATGCATGCTTTTGACTACGTGTAACTCGGTTAAATTACTGTGGGCAATTTCATAATCCAGCATAAATTCAGGAATTACTCCCACCGCTTGCCCACCATGTTGCACAACGGTGTCGGCAACCAAACCCATTAATCCAATACTCGCACCGCCGTAGACCATACCAAAGCCTTGCTCGGCCAGTTTTCTTGCCAGTTGTACTGCTTTTTCCTGATAAATCGGGTTATTGCCAGAGCGCGAACCACAGTACAGTGCCACCAAAGGTTGAGAGGTTTGAGGAGATGGATTATTGATATATTGGGTCATTCTTAATTCGCTATTCATTTATTTTCTTCACCATAGCATGTTCTTTTTGTTGGCTCTAGCTTAGTGCTCAAATATGACAAACCCGTCAGTATGCAGTGTTCAATTTGCAAAGATTTGTGAAAGTGCTGCATTGACGTGGATGATGTCGCAAAAAGGGGATGAATCTGAGCGCAAACTTTCCTATACTCAAAGCTTGTCTGACAACTATAGAATCGTCATGGACAGTGGCAGTAGTCGCACCGAACGAATATTTTTAAATTACATGCTGTGCCAACCAGAGCAAGCAAACTTATCTTTTCAGTGTCATCGCCGTGTGGCACGTTTGACCCATGATATTCAGGAGAAGAGTGCATGATCTTTGAATGGATGTCTGACCCCGCTGCGTGGGTTGGGTTATTGACCCTGATCGTACTCGAAATTGTATTAGGTATTGATAACTTGGTGTTTATTGCCATTTTGGCAGAAAAGTTACCGCCAGAACAACGCAATACGGCACGGGTGGTGGGCTTGCTTCTCGCCTTGGGGATGCGCCTGATTTTACTCGCCTCTATCGCGTGGGTCGTCACTCTGACCCAACCACTGTTTCATATTTTTGAACATCCTTTCTCTGGACGTGACCTGATTTTACTGTTTGGTGGTGTGTTCCTGTTGTTTAAAGGCACCATGGAACTGCGCGAACGCATTGAAGGCAAACCTGCACTAAAAGAAGAAAACCCTGTGCATGCGACTTTCTGGATGGTGATTGTGCAGATTGTAGTGCTAGATGCAGTGTTCTCACTCGACAGCGTGATTACTGCTGTGGGCATGGTGCAGCATTTATCGGTCATGATGATTGCGGTGATCATTGCGATAGGCATTATGTTGTGGGCGTCTAAGGCGCTCATGGACTTTGTCAATAAGCATCCTACCGTGGTGATTCTATGCCTGTGCTTCCTGATGATGATTGGTTTCTCATTGGTGGTGGAAGGTTTTGGTTATCACATTCCAAAAGGCTATTTATATGCCGCCATCGGTTTCTCGGTGATGATTGAATTCCTGAACCAAACCATCCGCAGAAATCAGGAAAAAACCGTGACCACCACCGATTTACGCTACCGTACTGCTTCGGCTGTGATGCGGATGTTAGGTGGCAAAAGTCAAAATACGGCAGAAAGCAGTCATATCAATGAAGATGTTTTAGCTACCCGCGCCTTTGCCGATGAAGTCTTTGATGCTGAAAATGGCGTCTATCACAGCGTGATGGTACAAGGAGTGTTGGGCTTATCTGAGCGTCCTGTAAAGTCGGTGATGACGCCACGCCCTGAATTGGAATGGATTGATTTAGACGAAGATGATGCTTCAATTCGCAGCCAATTATTAAGTATGACCCATTCACGAGTGATTGTGGCACGTGGTGAACTGGACAATATCTCAGGCATTGTCTTAACCCATAAAGTCATGAATCAATACATTGAAACAGGTGTACTGGACTTTGAAACACATTTGCGTGAACCCGTGATTGTGCATGAAAATGCCCAAGTTTTGATGGTGATGGAGCAATTGCGTCAAGCACCGCTGCAAATGGCGATTGTGCTGAATGAATATGGCTCGATTGAAGGCGTTGCCACACCTATTGATATTCTGGAAGCAATTGCAGGCGAATTCCCTGATGAAGATGCTCTCGAAGCCAGTGCTGAAAGTTTGGAAGATGGCACATTATTGCTAGATGGTTCCATTGATATTCGTCACGTATCTTTATTATTAGGTCGTGATTTGGTGGATGAAAGCGAGCAATATTCAACTTTATCAGGCTATATTTTATTCCATTTGGGACGTTTGCCTGAAAATGGTGAGAAATTGCTTTCCGATGGTTATGTTTTTGAAATTGTGACCATGGATGGACATAAAATTGAAAAAGTGCATTTGATTCAGCAGGAATCTTCAAGCGCATCATAAACTGAACGCCAAACTGCATTTCAGTCTTGTGCTTCCGCTAAAATAGCCTGCATTGTCAGGCTGTTTTGGGGCTGTTGCCATTGCAAATATAGACGAAGTGTCAACAGACCCTATTATTGATTTAAATTTCTGGAATTTTCTATGCATCACTTGGCATGTCCGTGCGGGCAAGGCGATTATCAATACTGCTGCCAACCTTTACATGTGGGGCAGGCACATGCAGAAACCGCGAGCCAACTCATGCGTTCACGCTATAGCGCTTTTGCCTTGCAACAAATTGATTATATTGTGCAAACTACTGCGCTAGGACAACAGGCAAGTTTGGATGTTGACGCAATTGCAGATTGGAGCAAGTCGAATCAATGGTTAAAGCTCGAAGTGCTGAATAGCAATGAAAAGCTAGATAAAAGCCATGCCCAAGTTGAATTTAAAGCCCATTACCACGATGCCAAGCAGACGCAAATTCACCATGAAATTTCCCATTTTGTGCAACATCAGGCCCGTTGGTATTTTCTAGATCCGACCACAGGGCAACAGCCGACTATGAAACAGCCGTGTATTTGTGGTTCGGGTAAAAAATTTAAGCAATGTTGTGCGCAATTTTTATAACTTTATCTTGGTTTTTCGCTTATTATAACGCGCATCTATTGGCCTAGTGAAAGAAGGGCAAGTCCATGTTGTTGTTGGTCATTTACTTAATCGCGATTACCGCAGAAGCGATGACAGGCGCATTGTCTGCAGGGCGTCGTAGCATGGATTGGTTTGGTGTCACCTTAATTGCCTGTGTCACCGCATTGGGTGGTGGTTCGGTGCGAGATGTGTTATTAGGGCATTATCCACTGACTTGGGTCAAACATCCTGAATATTTGGTGCTGACCTGTATTGCAGCTTTTATCACCATTTTAATTGCCAAATGGATGCGTCATTTACGTTCCATTTTCTTGGTGCTCGATGCTTTAGGCTTAATTGGCTTCACTATTATTGGTTGTCAAATTGCTTTGGAAATGGGGCATGGCTTTGTGGTGTCTGCCGTTGCAGGCGTCTTAACAGGTGTGTCAGGTGGGATTCTGCGTGATATTCTGTGTAACGATGTGCCTTTAGTGTTCCGCCGTGAGCTATATGCCAGTATTTCTTTTGTGTCCGTGATTTGCTATTGGTTGTGTATCGAAATCGGTTTGTCGCTTGAATTGACCGTGATCTCAACACTTGTTTTTGGTTTTACTTTGCGTTTGATTGCGATTTATTTTGGCTTAGAAATGCCTAAATTTATTTATCAGGACGATGATGAACATTCAGCATCCTCTAAAGATGAAACCTAATTGGTTATAAGAATTGTATTGAATATCTAAATAGAAGCGAACCGATCACCAGATCGGTTTTTTAATGCTATCCACATCCTGTCAATTCATAGTATAAAAATACAACAGCAGTTGTGTTTTAGCCCATATCCTTTTAGCCAACTTAAAGAGTGTGTTATGGATTTAGTTTCGCGTGTGCAACGTCTACCCATTGGAAAATTCCACTATAGCCTACTGGTGGTGATTGGTCTGGGCTGGATGTTTGATGCCATGGATACAGGACTGATCTCCTTTATTTTGGCAAAAATGGCAGAAGACTGGAGCATGACCCCTGCCGAAAAAGGCATGGTGGTGTCAATTGGCTTTGTCGGAATGGCCATTGGGGCAGTCTTTTCAGGTGGTCTGGCCGATAAAATTGGACGTAAAACTGTATTTGCCACCACCTTGGTGATTTACAGTCTAGCTACTGCCGCTTGTGCCTTTGCACCGAATTTAACTTGGTTACTGGTCTTTCGCTTTATTGTCGGTTTAGGTTTGGGCGGGCAGCTTCCCGTAGCGGTGACGTTGGTCAGTGAATACATTCCTGCGCATGTGCGTGGGCGCTTTATTGTATTGCTGGAAAGTTTTTGGGGCTTGGGGTGGTTATGTGCGGCATTGGTTTCTTATTTTGTGATTCCAAAATTTGATTGGCATACAGCATTTTTAATCGGTGGTTTGCCTGCCTTATATGCCTTGGTTATCTGGAAAAAAGTCCCTGAATCTATCCCATATCTGATCAATCGTGGTCGTATTGCCGAAGCACATGCACTGGTACAAAAGTTTGAGCGTCAATGTGGGGTAGAAGTCATTGAACAGATTGAAGTTCAGCCTGTTGCCGCTAAACAGCATATCTCTTTTACCCAATTATGGTCGGGGCCATTTGCACGCCGTAGTTTAATGCTGTGGCTGATTTGGTTTGGCATTGTCTATTCCTATTATGGCATTTTCACTTGGTTGCCTAGTCTGTTGGTGCAGCAAGGCTACAGCATCGTACAGTCATTTGAATATGTGTTGGGCATGATTTTGGCGCAATTGCCCGGTTATATTGCAGCTGCTTGGCTGGTCGAAAAATTAGGGCGCAAAGCCACACTAGCTGGTTTTATTGGCATGTGTGCCGTATCGGCTTATTTCTTTGGTCAGGCCGACAGTGTAGCGATGATCATGTTCTGGGGTTGTTTGATGTCGTTCTTCAACTTGGGCGCATGGGGTGTGCTATACACTTATACTCCTGAACAATATCCAACCAATATTCGTGCTTTTGGTTCAGGTTGGGCCTCGGCCATTGGACGCATGGGCGGTATTATCGCCCCGATGGTGGTCACACACATGATGGTTATGCAAAATGGCTTTAGTTATGTCTTTATGATGTTTACAGCGGTTTTATTGGCCGTTGCCTTGGTGATTGTGGTGTTGGGTGAAGAAACCAAAGGCAGAACTTTAGAGTCGATAGGTTTGTAAAATAACCACCAGCCATCGTATATTTTGCATTGCTGTTTTTTATAAAATGAATATTTTTACGGCATAAGACACAAATTGTCGCAGAGCATCCTTACTAGCCCTTGTGCAGGATGCTGCTGCGGCATAGCATAAGCCGATTGATACAAAAACAAATGATTTAGGACGACAGGTTTTATGACAAGCCTTGCGCATCATGCAACAGAAAACCGTTCCGTAGCAGAATTTACTGAACGTGCATACCTTAACTATGCCATGTACGTGATTATGGATCGTGCATTACCCCATATCAGCGATGGTTTGAAACCTGTACAACGCCGTATTGTGTACGCCATGAGTGAGCTTGGACTCAAGCACAGCGGCAAACCGAAAAAATCGGCCCGTACCGTAGGGGATGTATTGGGTAAATACCATCCACATGGTGATTCTGCTTGTTATGAAGCTATGGTGTTGATGGCGCAGCCGTTCAGTTATCGTTACCCATTTATTGAAGGGCAGGGCAACTGGGGGTCACCCGATGATCCTAAATCCTTTGCCGCCATGCGTTATACCGAAGCCAAACTATCGCAATATAGTGAAGTACTTTTGGCGGAATTGGGGCAAGGTACTTGTGATTGGCAAGATAACTTTGATGGCTCATTAAAAGAACCTGTCAATTTGCCTGCGCGTGTACCGAATATTTTGCTTAACGGCACCACAGGTATTGCCGTGGGGATGGCGACCGATATTCCACCGCATAACTTGCGTGAAGTGGTGAAAGGCACAATTGCCCTGATTCGCAACCCAAATTTAACCGATGAAAAAGTCGCAGAATATATTCCTGCACCAGATTTACCGACTAAAGCTGAAATTATTACCCCGCCTGAAGAATTGCTGAAAATGCAAAGTACAGGTCGTGGTAGTTACCGTATGCGTGCGGTGTACAGCATCGAAAAAAATGAAATCGTAATTACCGAATTGCCGTATCAGGTTTCGGGTTCAAAAATCATTACCCAAATTGCCGATCAAATGCAGGCGAAAAAACTGCCGTTGGTGAGCGATGTGCGTGATGAATCTGACCATCAAAACCCAACCCGTTTGGTGATTGTACTGCGTTCCAACCGTATTGATGCCGAAGCGGTGATGAGTCACTTGTTTGCCACGACCGATTTAGAATCGAGCTATCGTGTCAATATGAACATGATTGGCGCAGATGGTCGTCCGCAGGTGAAATCGATTCGTCGTATTTTGCTGGAATGGATTGAGATTCGAAAAAATACCGTCACACGCCGTTTGCAATATCATCTCAATAAAATCGAAAAGCGATTGCACATTTTGGCAGGTTTGCTGATTGCCTATTTAGATATTGATACCGTGATTCGGATTATTCGTGAAGAAGATCATCCTAAAGCCGAGTTGATGGCGCATTTTGGTATTGATGAAATTCAGGCTGAAGCCATTTTGGAATTAAAGCTGCGTCATTTGGCTAAGCTTGAAGAAATGGAAATTCGTCGTGAACAAGAAGAATTAGAAGCACGCGCTGCCATTATTCGTGAACAATTGGCGAATCCTGAATCATTGAAAAATTTAATTATCAGTGAGTTGAAAGAAGACGCGAAAAAGTTTGGTGATGATCGTCGTTCACCAATTGTATTGCGTGCCGAAGCGACTGCGATTAATGAACAAGATATGCTACCTGCCGACCCTGTAACGGTGGTGTTGTCTGAAGCAGGCTGGATTCGTTGTGCCAAAGGGCATGAGGTCGATGCGGAAAATCTAAACTTCCGTGCGGGTGATCAATATCTCAGTCATGCACAAGGCAAATCCAATCAGCGCGTCTATATTTTAGATGATACGGGACGCAGTTATGCGTTGCCAATTAATAGCCTGCCTTCGGCACGTGGCTTGGGCGAACCATTAAGTTCAAAACTTGCTCCTGCCAGTGGTGTTGGCTTTAAACAATTGCTGATTGCCGATGATGAAGCTGAAATTTTAGCAGCCAGCAGCAAAGGTTACGGCTTTAAAACGCAGGCCAAACAGTTAGATACCAGTGCCAAAGCAGGTAAAGCATTCCTGTCTTTGCCTGAACAATCGACAGTGATGAACTTGCAAATGATTGAACACGCGAGTCATGTTGCACTGCTCAGTTCAGCAGGGCGTTTACTGGTGATTGAGCTGTCAGAATTGCCAATTTTGAATAAAGGTAAAGGTAATAAATTGATACAACTTGAGGAAAAAGATCAGTTGGTGTCTATGTTGCCTTTAAGTTTAGATGAAGCAATTCAAGTATTTGCAGGACAGCAACAACTCAAACTCAAAGGCGACGATTTGCTGAAGTATGTGGCGAAGCGCGGCACGAAAGGTCATCTCTTACCACGCGGTTACCAAAAAGCAAATAAACTGTTAATTCAAAGATAATACTAGCGTTTTTTAAGCAAAATACGTTATATATGGTTTATATTCGTGAAAATGGATGCAATACGGGACATAAACAAGCAAAGAACGACGTCCTGTATTGAGAAAAACAGTTTAAAACTAAGGATTATTGATTGGAGAAATTGGCATTATGGAAAAGATTTGGTTTGCTGAATACCAAAAGACAGGGATTCCAGAAACTGTAGAACTGCCTGCAGAAAATACGTCACTCGTAGACATTTTTGAACGTAATTTCCAAAAATTTGGTTCACGTGATGCCTTTATCTTTATGGATAAGGTTTTAAGCTTTAGTGAACTAGAAGAAGCTAGCCGTAAATTTGCAACTTATTTACAAAGTTTAGGTTTGGCACCTGGCTCGCGTGTTGCGGTGATGATGCCGAACGTACTTCAATATCCTGTGGTTGCACTGGGGGTGTTCCGCGCAGGTTTAGTTTTGGTGAACGTGAATCCACTTTATACTTCGCGTGAGTTAGAGCATCAATTAAATGACTCTGGTTCTGAAGTTTTAGTGATTATTGAAAACTTTGCATCCGTTTATCAGGCGATTATTGGTAAAACCCCTGTGAAGCATGTTGTTGTTGCTTCTGTGGGCGATATGCTAGGTGCATTAAAAGGCACGTTGGTGAATTTTGTTTTACGTTCAGTGCGTAAGCAAATTCCTGCATGGAACATTCCGGGTCACGTTAAATTTAACGCAGCAATGTCTAAAGTAAGCCCAAGCAACTACAAACGCCCAAGCTTAACTTTAAGTGATACGGCTGTGTTGCAATACACGGGTGGTACAACAGGTGTATCTAAGGGTGCAGAATTAACACACCGCAACCTTGTGGCAAACATGCTGCAATGTGATGGTATTTTCCAGAGTAAATTCGGTGCACAAGATGGTCAGCCAGATGACCGTATTTTCTGTGCATTGCCGCTGTATCACATCTTTGCATTCATGGTGTGTGCGCTTTACGGCATGTACAAAGGTCAGGCAAACGTCTTAATTCCAAACCCGCGTGACTTACCTGCGGTGATGAAAGAATTACGCAAATATCAACCAACTTTCTTCCCTGCGGTGAATACTTTATTCAATGCGCTCGTGAACAATGAAGAGTTTAAACAGCTTGATCACAGCAAATTGAAAATGGCGATGGGTGGTGGTATGGCCGTATTACCATCGACTGCTGAAGCATGGAAAAAAGTGACAGGCACTAACATCATTGAAGGTTATGGCTTGTCTGAAACTTCGCCAGTTGCAACGGCAAACCCGCCTGCATCTGAAGAATTCACTGGCACAATTGGTATTCCATTACCATTAACTGAAGTGGCTATTTTGGATGATGACGGCAATGAAGTTGCACTGGGTGAGCAAGGTGAAATTTCAATCCGTGGTCCACAAGTCATGAAAGGCTATTGGAACCGTCCAGATGAAACTGACAAAGTGATGATTAATGGTTTCTTCCGTACAGGTGACATTGGTGTTATGGATTCACGCGGCTATGTGAAAATTGTAGACCGTAAAAAAGACATGATTTTGGTGTCTGGCTTTAACGTTTACCCATCTGAAATTGAAGAAGTTGTGTCTAAACATCCTAAAGTTTTAGAAGTGGCTGCCATTGGTGTACCTGATGAAAAATCAGGTGAAGTGCCTAAACTGTTTGTAGTGAAGAAAGACCCTTCATTGACGACAGAAGAAGTATTGGCATTCGCTAAAGAGAACTTAACTGGCTATAAACGCCCACGTTATGTGGAGTTTATGGATGAATTGCCAAAATCAAACGTAGGTAAAATTTTGCGTAAAGATTTGCGTAAGACTGCGTAATTCATTCTGCTCTGAAATAAAAATGCCCCTGAAAACTCAGGGGCATTTTTTATATGCTATAGAAAATAGATTGTTTCTTGTTCAACAAAGGCAAAAGTATTACTCTTTCATCAGCCAACGGTCAAAGTAACGACGCCCAACACCCACAATGCCCAAGAAAATAAACATCGCACCAAATTGGCGGCTAAAACCTGATTGATTAAAACTGCCATAACTTAAAATATTATCAATTAAGCAATACACCACAATCACAATAATCCAGTGCCAGAGCGGTAAGCGCTTAATCCCTACCGCATAAAACGCCACCCAAAGCACAATGAAGGTAAAAATGGTCGACCATACGTTCATGTTGGCGCAAATTACCATCAATAAAAATGCCACAATAGGCAACACAATTTTTAAAACACGATCCACTCGCAGTTGATGTTGGCGCTGCTTTTCAAGTACATCTAACATTTCCTTTTGATCTGGGCTGACCATAATGGATCCTTTATATAATTGCTTAAAACATGCTATTTAACAAAATTTATTCAAGAAATGCCATGTTATGATAAGTTCTCAATACAGTTTATGAGAAAAAATTGATGCAAAGCATAAGTGGAATTGTTTATCTAATTATAATTGCTTGCTTATTGCCGTATGTCTTTGCTGTTGTCGCAAAAATGGCAGGCGGCTTTAAACGTGAAGATAACCAAAATCCACGTGAATTTTTAGCCAAAACCACAGGTTTTGCTGCACGTGCTAACGCCGTACAGCAAAACAGTTTTGAAAGCCTGCCTTTATTTATTGCTGCAGTGCTCATGGCGGAATATATGGTCATCCCACAAGTGGTGGTGATGATGTTTGGTATTGCTTATATTGTGCTGCGCATTATTTATGGAATTTGTTATTTAGCCAATTGGGCGACGCTGCGTTCAATTGTTTGGATGCTGTCTTTACTTTGTCCAATTTGTATTTTGCTGATGGTGATTAAACTGACCTGATCAAGTCATGTCTGAAAATATGTATTTTTGCCTTGCAGATGTATAATCGCGCAGTAATTCAGGACAGAAAACCGTTATAATTGACGCGGTTTTAAAAAGATTTAACTTGTTTAAGAGTGATGCTATGAGCTACAGCAATATCCCTGCGGGTAAAGATGCACCAAATGACATCTATGTGATCATTGAAATTCCTGCCAATGCAGCGCCAATCAAATACGAAATTGACAAAGATTCTGATGCATTATTTGTAGACCGTTTCATGGGTACAGCAATGTTCTACCCAGCGAACTACGGTTATGTACCAAATACACTTTCATTGGATGGTGATCCGCTAGACGTATTGGTTGTGACTCCACACCCAGTAGAGCCAGGTTCTGTGATTCGTTGCCGCCCAGTGGGTAAATTGAACATGGAAGATGATGGTGGTATTGATGCGAAATTGGTTGCCGTTCCGCACGAAAAATTAACCCCAATTTATAAAGATGTTCAAGAATATACGGATCTTCCACCATTATTGATCAGCCAAATTGAACACTTCTTCCAGCACTATAAAGACTTAGAGCCAGGCAAATGGGTGAAGTTAAGTGGTTGGGAAGGTGCTGATGTTGCAAAACAAGAAGTATTGAACTCAATTGAAGGCTACAAAGCTGCAAATCCATAATTTGCGTGGCCTGTTCAGCGTTCAAATGAAAGCTGAAATGTAAAAAACCTGCACATATTCTGTGCAGGTTTTTTTATTGGGTTTGCTATTCCGAGAAATTAGAATAATTTCACTGGAATATCTAACCAGATACGCCATTCATTGGTATCATTCATATAAATAGATTTGTAGCTATCATTTGCACGGTAATATGAGTGACGTACGCGAAGGCTCGCGTCTTTCGCAAAACCTGATTGAACGGTGTATTTTACTTGGTTAAAGAATTCACGTTCTTGACCATCTTTTGGTTGGTTACGAACATCAATGTCCCAACCGTAAACAAAAGCAGTTGTCCAGTTTAGACCAGGAAGACCATGATTTTTAAAGTTATAGTTGTATTGTAAGCCTAAAGATTTTTCATCATTACCTACAAAATCAGACAAATATGAGTTAGGTAGATAAATAGATTGTGCACCATCTGCGTTACCGCCGTAGTCATAGCCTACATCACCAAAGTTTTGTTGGTAAGCCAACATCACATTGTGTACATCTTTGCTATATGAGGTAGAGATTGCCCAAATGTCATTGGTTTTCTCTGTTCCAGCAACTGTATTTTTCTCTGCTTTTGGTACGCCATAGACAGGATTCGCAATCGTACCTGTTGCTGAATAAGTTGAAGCATCTTTAGAGAATTCTGTGTGGTAGCCGCTTAGATCAAAGTTAAGCGCAGCACCATCTTTTAAGCCGTAGTTATAGTTTACATTGGCATAGTGACGATCTAATTTATCTTTAACATCAATACCGTAATAAGATGCTTTTAAGTCATCATTAAATGTATATTTCGCGCCCCATACCACAGCACGGTCTAACTCATTACCATCTGAGTTGATTTGGTCAGAATATTGATTTTTAGTGAATTTACCAGCAGTTAACTCTAGGCCATCAATTTCACGGCTAGTCGCTAAAACACCTTCAAAATATTCAGGTACTAAACGGGCAGTGTTGCTAGCAAGTACTGGTAAATCGAGTACTTGAGTACCATAAGTTACCGTGGTATTCGAGATACGTGCTTTGACATAAGCACCACCACGTGCCCAATGGTCATAAGCTGAGCCATCATTATGGGTTGGAATCATACCATTACCTGAATGGGCATTTTCACCTAGCTTGAATGAGGCATCACCAACAACACCCACACCAAAACCTATTATACCTTTGCTAAAACCTGAATTTAGATTGACAATTGCTGTTTGGGCAGCGGAACTGGTGTCATTAGTGAGACCATCTTTTTTATCACGATGTAAAAAACCTGTACGGAATAAAACCGAACCGTTTGCGTCTTCTACAAAGCCTTTAGATTCACTTTGTTCGCTAGCAAATGCAGTTGAAACAAGCGCTGCGTTGATGAGCAACGCTAGTGTTAATTTTTTAGATTGCAGCATTGGGAGACAGCCTCATGCAGTAAATGTGTAGTTGAAACGTAGCCGAATTGTATCGCTATTTAGGCGCGAAAATATCATTTTTAAGGGGCTTATGACACTAAAGTTAAGCATTTTTTCGATAAACTGTAGGGTCATTAAAAATATTGAATTTTAAAAAGTTTAATAATTATTTTAATTTTTAGTAAAAACATGAACATAATTTTAAATGAGCTGAACAGCTAGAATGGATGACTTGGGAGCAATGCTTTAAGTTTTTTGTAAATTTTAGCCATAAAATCAGCTTTGTTTAATATTTCAGTAGTTTAAGTTAAGAATTTATGGCGAAATAAGTAAGTAAAAACCTAAAATTTTATGTTTATTTCATCTTCTTAAGTATTTACTCATAAGTGCGGTTTTAAATTTAAAAATAGATAAAGTTGGATATTTTGGTTTTTATTTGAACTAAAAGTATAAAAAATAGAATCGTGTTTATGGGGTGAGTAATAGTTTTTAGCTATGAGGTGTTTCATGTGAAATACGGTGTTTTATTTGCGCTGTTTTTGATGAATTTGACCCAATTAGTATTTCTCTCTTCGCTAAATTTTTAAGTGTAATAACTTCAGAAGAGATTGCATCGGCCTGCCACAATGCTGCTGAAATCTCACATTGGCTATTCGGTTTAACAATTTGAATGATATGCATGTTCTTGGTGCAAAAAAATTATTCGCATTCAAAAATATTTTTTCTAGGCCAAACATGCTGTTTGCCCTTAATGGGCAAGGGGCTATAAGCATATGAGTAATGACTTTGTCCCAGTTTTTAGTATATGCAAAGATGTGGGAATAAATGTTATTGCACTTTTTTAGGTAGTTTAAAATGGAGTTCTAAGTCAGGCACATCAAAAATGTTGCAATGTATTCGGTATCTGCACAGTAAATATGACTTAAACATCTACCTAAAAAGAATAAAAAAAAGTATCTTATAGGTCACAGTGATAAAAAAAAGAAATTTATTAATTTAAAAATAAATATAAATAACAATTATTTATATGTGGTTGTGAGCCTATTCTGAGTATGAAAAATCTTGTTTTTTTGAATGTTGGCACACGGTTTGCAATCCTCCATGTGAGTTAAACAACAATAGACACAAGCATCTCATCAGATGCAGGGGGAATAATCATGAACATGGGATTTAAAACACTTTTTGCAGCAGCGATGATGGCAGCATCTGGTCTAAGCATGGCATCAGAATCAACTTCAGCATTGTCTTTTAGTGGTACTGCGGCAATGACCAGTGATTATCGTTTTCGTGGCATGACACAAACAATGAGTGATCCTGCGGTGCAAGCGGGTTTTGCGTTGAGCCATGATTCTGGCGTGTATGCAGGCGTGTGGGGTTCCAATGTCGATTTTGGTGGTACGGCACATTTAGAGCTTGACCCTTATATGGGCTATACCACAAGCCTAGATTATTTTGCCAGCAAACCCATTTTGGATGTGGGTTTTTGGTATTACGCCTACCCAAGTGAGAGCGATTTAAACTGGCTCGAAGCTTATGCAAAATTAGGTTTTAGTGATGTTTTGTTTAAAGATGCCAGCTTATTAACAGCCATTAACTACAGTAATGATTTCTTAGGTGGTGACACCGATGCTTGGTATTTCAATGCCACTTATACCGCACCCATTGGAAGTACCGGCTTTTCTGGGGTTGCTGGATTAGGTTACACCCAAGCAGATGACTTTGATTTTGGCGGTGGAAAAGACAGCTATGTAGATTGGAAAGTCGGTGTAAGCTATAACTTTGCTTCAGTTGAAGGTTTATCTGCTGAATTGGCTGCTGTAGGAACTGATATTGATACCGATGGTTTTTCGCATGCGGCAAAGCGTGGCGTTGAAACAGGAGCTGTATTTACTTTAACTAAAGCCTTCTAAAGATACGGCTACGACGATAAATAAAAGCTCCAGTTAGGAGTGAAACTTAAAACAATAAAAACAACTCGCCCATTGTACAGGCATGGCAATGGGCTATTTTCATCTCTTAGACTTTTAATCAGATTCTTAATCGAACTCTTAATTAGACTTTCAATCAGGCTTCATGGGCACGATAAGACAGTGCTTCACTCAAATGTGGACTTTGAATCTGTTCACTTTGGGCTAAATCTGCAATGGTGCGTGCCACTCGTAACACCCGATGATACGCACGCGCCGATAAGTTCAAACGCTGCTGCGCAATGGCTAAAATATTTTGGGCAGTATTATCTAAGTGTGCAAATAGTTCTAATTGTTTGGGGCTGAGCGCCATGTTGAGACACTCTTGGCGTTGCAATTGTCGTGTATATGCTTGAATGACACGGCTTCGCACGGTTTCAGAATTTTCCACTGGTCGGGTGTCCTGTAATTCATGTGCTTGCAGAGGTGGTACATCAATGTGTAAGTCGATACGATCCAATAACGGCCCTGAAATACGGTTTTGATAGCGTTTAATACTTTCTGCAGAACATTGGCAGCGCACATCCTGATTAAAAGCATAACCACAAGGACAGGGATTCATGGCGGCAATTAGTTGAAAGTTGGCTGGAAAGGTAATTTGCCGAGAAGCGCGGGAAATCACAATTTCTTTGGACTCTAAAGGTTGGCGCAGCACTTCTAACACTTTTTTATCAAATTCAGGTAATTCATCTAAAAATAAAACGCCTAAATGCGCCAAGGTAATTTCACCGGGTTTGGGATATGAGCCTCCACCGACCAAGGCTACAGCAGAAGCGGTATGATGTGGGGCGCGAAAAGGACGCTGTCCAAACGTATGCGGGCTATTGGCCACTGAATAGATACTGGCAACCTCTAAATTTTCCTGCATATTCAATGGCGGTAAAATACTGGAAAGCCTAGATGCCAATAAGGTTTTGCCTGTACCGGGTGGGCCTTTGAATAGCAATGAATGTCCACCTGCAGCCGCAATTTCCAAAGCACGTCGTGGGCGCAACTGTCCTTTAACATCGACTAAATCAAAGGCGGAATGTGATAACTGTGGTTGGGCAGTCGCGGTGACTTTATTTAAAGGCTGGCTTTGTGCCAAATGTTCGCAAACTTGTTTTAAATGTGTGGCGGCAAAGACTTCAAAGTCAGGCAATTGAGCAGCTTCTTGTGCATTTTGTTCAGGTAAAACCAAACAATGCTGTGCCTGTTGGCAGGCAATCGCAATACTGAGTGTGCCTGTGGTGGGACGCAATTGACCATCTAAAGCCAATTCTCCAATAAACTCTAAACTTTCAGTGCTTTGTTCGGGCAATTGTCCCGAAGCAATTAAAATGCCTAAAGCAATGGCTAAGTCCAAACGCGAACCATCTTTGGGCAAGTCGGCAGGCGCTAAATTAATGGTCAGACGTTTGGTCGGAAATTGAAAACCACTGTTAATAATGGCAGAGCGTACCCGATCTTTACTTTCACGCACGGCAGCTTCGGCTAGACCGACAATGGTTAAAGAAGGTAAACCTTGACTCAGATGGACTTCAACTTCAATTGCAGGGGCGTGCAAGCCGAGCAGCCCCCGCGTATACACTTTGGCAAAAGACATTTTTATGATGATCCGTTTTGGTGCGTTATTTTTATAATGTTTGTTTTTTGTTTTTATGCACTCAATTGGTGCTTATTTTTTGAGTTGAATTTTCTGTTCCAGTGCTTCAACCTGTTTTAACAATTCATTTAAACGTAAGTTGGCATTATTGAGCGCAGTACGTTGGCGGTCTAGCTCATCTTGCGAGACCAAATCCATTTTGGTGACCGCTTCATTGAGCAAAGCACGTAAATTATGTTCTAAATCTTTTTTAGGTTGTTCAACTTGTTCCAAAATGGCTTGTAATAAAGTTTCAATCATTGTTGTTTCCACAAAGA
This sequence comes from Acinetobacter sp. YH12099, assembly GCF_013419195.1. NCBI lineage: Bacteria > Pseudomonadati > Pseudomonadota > Gammaproteobacteria > Moraxellales > Moraxellaceae > Acinetobacter > Acinetobacter sp. YH12099. Next base: position 31,091 of record NZ_VPAP01000011.1, read on the forward strand.
TGGAGAAAATGGAGGCAGTGTAGCACTGGTCTTGAATAGACTATAGCATTTCAGACGAAATATGGATTTATTCGATGAGTAAAATCGTAAATCTTCTAGTAAATATGTCTATTTTTTGAAGATCACAACCATATAAATGTATAAAATAAGGTATAAAGAAAACTCATGTCACGGTTTCTAATTTCCCCCGACCTTAGAACTTTGGCATGGAATTTGAACATAAAACCTTACTGGTGAATTAAGCCGAAGGAAAACACACATGAAGCTCGTAACTGCAATTGTAAAACCCTTTAAATTAGATGATGTGCGTGAAGCATTATCTGAAATTGGTGTTCAAGGGATCACCGTAACAGAAGTCAAAGGCTTCGGTCGCCAAAAAGGTCATACCGAACTTTATCGTGGCGCTGAATACGTCGTTGACTTTTTGCCTAAAGTTAAAATTGAAATCGCAATTAGCGATGAAATGGTGGATTCGGTGATTGAGTCAATCACTCGTGTTGCTAGTACAGGCAAGATTGGTGATGGCAAAATCTTTGTGACTAACCTCGAACAAGTCATCCGTATTCGTACAGGTGAAACGGGTGCAGACGCTGTTTAAGAAAATGGCACGAAGTTTGCTGAGTACCTAATAACTCACAAAAACAAAGGTCGGGGGACACAAATGAAAAAAATGCTACTCGCGCTGAGTCTATCAGGCGCACTTCTTGGTGGTTCTGTTGCTTGGGCTGAAGAAGCCGTAACAGCCACCGCACCAACTTCAGATGTTGCAGTGCTTGAAACTGCCGAAACATCTCCTATCGAAACAACAAATGCAACAGAAGTTGCAGCTGTAGCAGAAGTCAGCACGCCCGAAGCTGCTGAACCTGAAGCTGTATTAGATACAGGCGATACCGCTTGGATTTTAGTTTCGACTGCTTTAGTTTTACTCATGACCATTCCTGGTTTGGCACTATTTTATGGCGGTATGGTACGCAAGAAAAACGTACTCAATACTATGGCTTATAGCTTTGTAGCAGCAGCCGTGGTCAGTATTGCCTGGGTGGCAGTGGGCTATAGTTTGGCTTTTGGTGAAGGTAATGCCTTTATTGGTGGTCTAGACAAAGTCATGCTGGCAGGCATTGGTACCGATGCGCTCAGTGGCAGTATTCCTGAAATTCTATTTGTGATATTTCAAATGACCTTTGCCATCATTACTGTGGCAATTATCAGTGGTTCAATTGCAGAACGAATGAAGTTTGGTGCCTTTGTTGCCTTTATCGCGATTTGGGTGGTCGTGGTCTACGCACCAATTACCCACTGGGTATGGGGTGGTGGTTGGTTAGGCAATGATGGTGCTCTCGACTTTGCTGGTGGTACTGTTGTTCATATTAACTCGGGTGTTGCAGGTTTAGTTGCTGCATACATGTTGGGCAAACGTATGGGCTTGGGCCGTGAATCTATGGCTCCGCACAACCTGACTTTGACTGTACTGGGTGCAAGTTTACTCTGGGTGGGCTGGTTTGGTTTCAACGGTGGTTCTGCTTTAGGTGCCAATGGTGCAGCGGGTTATGCCTTAGTTGTGACTCAAGTGGCAGCCGCAGCCGCAGCAATTGCATGGCTTGTAGCAGAAAAACTGGTACGTGGTAAAGGTTCTGTATTAGGTGCTGCATCGGGTGCTGTAGCAGGTTTGGTGGTGATTACTCCAGCAGCAGGTTTTGTGACTGTTGGTGGTGCATTAGCGATGGGTTTAATTGGTGGTGTGGTATGTTTCTGGGGTATTACTGCCTTAAAACGCGCCCTGAAAGCTGATGACTCTCTAGATGCCTTTGGACTACATGGTGTAGGTGGTATTGTTGGTGCAATTTTAACAGCCTTCTTTGCCAGCGAGTTTATTATGGGCGATGCTGCACCAAGCAACTTGATGAGCCAACTTTGGGTGCAAGTTGAAGGTGTGTTAGCGACCATTGCTTACTCTGCTGTACTGACTTTCATCATCTTAAAAGTAATTGATCTAACCATTGGTATTCGTGTGGCTGCAGAAGATGAGCGTATGGGACTCGACTTAAGCCAACATGGTGAACGTGTAGAATAATCTAGACAGTACATAATCAATATATTGTGTAAAACAGCCCTTCGGGGCTGTTTTTTTTCTATATGTTGCGTAAAACTCTACAAAGTTTGGAATTTTTGCTACACTGCATTTTCATTCAAATTTGTGCAATTAAACCGCTATGCATTGTCCATTTTGCAACACTGCAGACAGTAAAGTGATTGACTCACGTTTGGCGGCAGAAGGCTGCCAAATTCGCCGACGTCGTGAGTGTATTGGCTGTGGTGAACGCTTTACCACCTTTGAAAGTTATGAAGTGGTTATGCCACGGGTGATTAAATCCGATGGTAAAAGTGAGCCTTTCGATGAAGCCAAGTTACGTCGTTCGTTAATGCATGCTTTGCAAAAACGTCCCGTGACCCAAGAGCAAATTGAAACGGTACTCAGCGACATCCAATTACAAATTCGCCGTTTGGGAGAGCGTGATGTGAAATCACGTACCATTGGTGAGGTTGTTATGCAGGCTTTATTTGCATTGGATCATGTTGCTTATGTACGTTTTGCCTCGGTGTATCAAGACTTTCAGGATGTCGAAGCATTCCGTCGCCAAATTGAACAAATGCAGTCGCGTGAGCAATAAAGCGCAATGCCATCATCTATTCCACAGCAACCATCCATGATTGAACTCAATACTGACGCGCAACCCGATGATCTTTTTTGGATGCGTCGTGCCATTGAACTGGCACGTTTGGGGCAATACAGCACTAAGCCAAATCCGAACGTGGGCTGCGTTATTGTTAAAGATGCCCAATTATTGGGCGAAGGTTTCCATCCTCGTGCAGGACAGCCACATGCCGAAGTCTTTGCTTTGCGTCAGGCCGCTGAACAAGCGCAGGGTGCAACTGCTTATGTGACTTTGGAACCTTGTGCACACTATGGGCGCACACCACCATGTGCCAAAGCCTTGGTCGATGCAGGCGTGGCTAAAGTGGTTGTGGCTTGTCCAGACCCGAATCCATTGGTGGCAGGTAAAGGCGTTCAGATTTTACAGGATGCAGGTATTCAGGTTAGCGTGGGCGTGGCAGAAGCTGAAGCAGCGCAGTTAAATGCAGGCTTTTTAAAAGCCATGGCTACAGGCATGCCTTATGTGCGTTTAAAAATTGCTTCTAGTTTGGATGGTCGTACGGCAATGGCTTCGGGTGAATCCAAATGGATCACAGGCACGGCTGCACGTGCCGATGTGCAGCATTGGCGGGCAATTTCTGCTGCAGTATTAACGGGGATCGACACGTTACTGGCCGATGACTGTCTGCTTAATGTACGCCACTTAGAGGGTGTAGATGACATCCACAGCGTAGTACAACCCAAACGGATTATTTTAGATCGCCAAGGTCGTTTGCCTTTGAGCGCACAAATTTTGCAGCAGCCTGAAACGGTGATGGTGATGGGACCGTATCGTGCAGAGTTGGCTGCTTTGGGCGTGTTACAATTGGAACCGCAACCTTTAGCCACCTTACTTGCCCAATTGGTACAGCAACATCAAATTTATGATGTGTTGGTTGAAGCGGGTGCAACCTTATCGACCGCTTTCTTACAGGAAGGTTGGGTTGATGAAGTGATCAGCTATGTGGCACCTACATTGTTAGGGCGCTCGGCTCGTGCCATGTTTAATGCAGAATTTGAACAGATGGCAGAGCAACTTCGATTTAAACTTTGCGATGTCACTCAATTGGGTGATGACGTGCGCCTTAGGTTAATTCCTTCTCAAGAGACACTATGAGTTCAGAGTCAACGGTTTATCACAAACGTCGTCATGCGGCACGCACCACTGATGAATACTTATTCCATCAGTTAGTGCCTTATTTGGGCAATAAACGCCGTTTACTGCATCTGATTTTAGAAGCACTTGAACAGACAGGAACGCTACATCCTAAAAATGGTCGTGCACCAATTTTTGCCGATTTTTTTGCAGGTTCAGGAGTGGTATCACGTTTGGCGCGTCAAAATGGTTATCGGGTGATTGCCAATGACTGGGAACCGTACAGCCATGCCTTAAACCATGCGATTTTGGCCTGCACTGAAGCACCTGCGTTTAAAGAATTAGGCGGCTATCAAAAAGCCATTGATTATTTGAACCGTTTGCCTGAAGTCAAAGGCTGGGTGACGCATAATTTGTGTCCGCGCAATGACGAAATTTATGACCCAAGTCGTGACCGTTTATTCTTTAAACGTCGTAACGGTATGCGCATAGATGCGATTCGTCAGCAAATTGCTACGTGGCAAGCGCAGGGTGCCATTGATGATGTTGAGATGTCGGCATTGTTGGCGCCGTTGTTGTACTCTGCCAGTTTTGTCAGTAATACCAGTGGGGTGTTTAAAAGCTTCCACCACGGCTGGGGTGGCAAAACTCAAACTGCACTCGAACGAATAGAATCATTATTGTGGCTCACGCCAAGTCGTTTTTGTGACATTGGTGAACCAAATAAACCTGCTGCAGAAATGTGGTGTGTCGATGCACAGCATCTTGCCAATCAAATGAGTGGTTTTGAGGTGGATGTGGCTTATTTAGACCCACCGTATAATCAACATGCTTATAGCAGTAACTATCATGTCTTAAATGCCTTAACCTTGTGGGATCAGGTCGATTTACCAACCCCAGACACCAAAGGCTTTAAAAGTGGTATTGACCGTGCATGGCGCAAAGAACGTCCAAGTCCATACAACTCATCTAAGTACGCCAAAGAGGCGTATGAAACCTTATTGGACACCATTAATGCACGTTTTATTCTGACCAGTTATTCTACCGATGGTAATATTAGTGCCACAGACTTGTTGCAAGCCAATTTAAAACGCGGTCGAGTGACGTTATTGACGCAAGATGTTCCGCGTTATCGCGTGAGTAAACAGCGTCAGTCCGAGCGTGCGCGCGTGCTGGAATTTATTGTGATTACCGATACGCATGCCAAGTCAGGCCCACCTATTCGCCAGTTGTTAGGGCAACTTTACCATTTTGCAGAATTGGGTGGTGTAGATACCTCAGGTGTGAGTACCCAATTGGCGTTGTGGTAAATCCACAAATCCTCAGTGAATGAGAGAAAAGATTATGTTTACAGGCATTATTGAAAGTTTAGGTAAAGTAGAAAGCCTGCAAAGTGTGGGCGGTGATGTACGTTTGCGTATTCAGACCGATTTAGATATGTCAGATGTGCATTTGGGGGATTCAATTGCCACCAATGGTATTTGCCTGACTGTGATCGAGTGGGGCGACAATTGGTATGCCGCAGATGTGTCCCGTGAAAGTTTGAACCGTACCACTTTAGGCACATGGAAAGTGGGTCAGCCTGTCAATGTCGAAAAAGCCATGTTGCCGACCACACGTTTTGGTGGACATATCGTAAGTGGCCATGTTGATGCAGTCGGTGAAATTACGCTGGTACGTGAAGATGCACGTTCAATTTACTATGAAGTGACTGCACCTGCAGAAATTGCCAAATATTTGGCAGAAAAAGGTTCGGTGACCGTCGATGGCATCAGCCTGACCATTAACCATTTACGCGGCAGTGTTATCAGTCTGAATTTAATTCCACACACGGCAGAGCGTACCAATATTGGCACATGGAAAGTTGGCAGCAAGGTCAATTTAGAAGTGGATGTCTTGGCGCGTTATATTGAGCGTTTGCTCTTGGGTGATAAAGCTGCAGAAACTACGCAGCAATCTAAAATTAGCATGGAATTCTTGGCTGAAAATGGCTTTTTAAAATAAGCACAGAGCCGAATGAAATTTAAACAGTCTGATTGAAAAATTAGACTGTTTTTTTGTTTTTAGGGATAATTAAAAAGATAAAGATGTTTTTTTCATCATAAACACCCCTTTGGTTTAATGTAGATGATTGATTTTTTAATGAATTTGGAACACTGGCTGCCATTATTACTCGATAATTATGGTCTGTGGATCTATGCCATTTTGTTTCTGATTATTTTTGCAGAAACAGGTTCTGTGTTCATGTTCTTTTTACCAGGCGATAGTTTGCTGATCGCAATTGGTGCCTTGTGTTCCACCACCGATGTGGTGCATTTGCACTATATGGGGATTTTACTTTTTGTCGCTGCGGTCTTGGGATATAGCGTCAACTATTACACTGGACGAATTCTAGGGGTGAAGTATTTTCATCAACATTCACGTTATTTCAAACCTGAATATATTGTCAAAACCAACCATTATTTTATGAAACATGGTGGCAAAACTATTTTAATGGCGCGTTTTATACCGTTTGTTCGTTCATTTGCACCATTTGCTGCAGGGTCAGGGCACATGCCTTTGGCGACCTTTAGTTTTTATAATGTGGTGGGTGCTGCCGTATGGATTTTTTCTTTAATGGCAATAGGTTATGGCTTGGGTAATATTTTGTCTTGGTTGGGTGATTGGATTTAAATTCCTCATTTTTCTATTTTCTTCTTCTAAATCCACCGCGATAACTAAAAAAGTGGATTGATGGCCACAAAAAAAGCCCACCGTGTGGACTTTTGATATTGTTCAGTTTTAGTGTTTGGTGACAATTAATTCTGTGCCACCCAAGCGCGGGCTAAAAGTATCGTTACTTTGAATTGAAAACTCACCCTTTTCCGCTTCTTTAGACAAGTACATGCTTAATGATTGGAAATCTGCACGACTGATCCATAAATCCTGAGCACGAATACTCCACTGTTCGCCCGCATTAAGATGGTCGATTTTGCCTGAAATTTTCGTCAAGATATCCATTTGAAACCCATGATTACAAAAGTCATTTAAAGGAGATAAAAGTTGAGAATTCAACTTTTTCTGGATGATTATCATGTGACAAAATTATTTCATTTTGATGACATTGGGTTTAAGACTTTGGGCTAATTGGGGATAAAAAGTAAAATTATTCTTTAGAAAAATTTGAATTTTTTAAGATATAGTCAATTTCTTCTTGGGCTGCAGCATGTAGTCGCGCACGAAAGATCGTTACCGCCTGCTCAATTTGAGTTTCGGCTTCTAGCTCTAAACGCAAACGTACACTTTCAAGTTCAGAAACAATTTGATCATCACTTACCGCAGTTGCGGCTTGATTAAAAGTCACTGCAGGTAATTCAGGATTTTGCTCATAACGTGCAGTATAGTTTGAAATTTCCTGATCCAGACTTTGACGCATCAGCTCAAGTGCTTGAGTTTGTTCTGCAAAGCGTTGCGCTTCATCTTGCTGTAGCTGTGCAGCATAAGCGGCTTGTTCTGCACGTTGCTGTTCTAATTTGAGTTCGAGTGCCAATTGGCGACGTTGCCGTGCTTCTTCAATCAAACGTGCTTTCAGGTCAGCATAGGCTTGTTCAATTTTTTCCTGTGATTGTTGCTGAGCGCGCTGATCTTCTGCAATCCAGTTGTGTAATTGCGTTTCAGGTTGCAAGACCTCACAAATTCGATGCAGATCATCCATAAATGTCTGGCGCACAGCCTGAGGCGCGGTTAACCAGCGCTGTTTAAAATCTGAGCCGACATTTAAAGTCACCGCATCTCTCCTTATTTTGAGCAGTATTTTTAAAAAAACGTTTTAAAATTAAAGCTTAAACGTCTGTGGTTCTATGCCCAAACGTCGATATTGTTTAAATTTTTCACGTCCAAGCACTTTAGCTGCTTCGTGATTTTCAATAATCTCAATAATGTGACTAAATTTTGCATAGGCTTCAAGTGCCTGACTGTTAAAATTAAACACAATCCAGTCTGATTGCTGCGGTAGTTCGGCAGAAATACATACGCTAGCCTGTTTTTGGTTAATACCATGCGGAATAAAACTACTGGCATCAAAACTCCACAGATGTTCATCCAATATTTGCTGTAACTCTGGGTCAGGGCAATGCAGCCAAATGCGGGCGGCCTGTTGCCGCAAAATTTTGCGGCATAAGCGGCAAGTGCTTTCCACCTGCCGCTCTGGACTTTTTTCAAACAAATAAAAGCTGACTTTAGCCATTATTGCTTGCACGTTGCGCGAGGAACTGCATCAATAATGGTACAGGACGACCTGTTGCGCCTTTATTGCTGCCTGAATTCCATGCAGTGCCTGCAATGTCTAGATGCGCCCAGCGATAGTCACGGGTAAAGCGTTGCAAGAAGCATGCTGCAGTAACTGAACCTGCTTTAGGCCCACCAATATTGCCAATATCGGCAAATGGTGAATCCAGTTGTTCTTGGTAATCGTCAATCACGGGCATACGCCATACACGGTCAAATGCAGTGTGTCCCGCAGCATCCAATTCCGCCGCAAGTTGGTCATCTGGGGTAAACATGCCTGTCAGTACCGAACCGAGTGCAACCACGCAAGCGCCTGTTAAAGTCGCAATATCAATCACCAAAGCAGGGTTGAAGCGTTTCACATAGGTTAGGGTATCGCACAGCACCAAACGACCTTCGGCATCGGTATTTAAAATTTCGATGGTTTGGCCGCTCATACTGGTCACAATATCACCCGGGCGAGTGGCTTTGCCTGACGGCATATTTTCTGCAGCGGCAATCGTGCCGACCACATGGATAGGTAAACGTGCTTCACACAGCGCGCGCATGGTGCCTAAAACTGAAGCAGAACCACACATATCAAATTTCATTTCATCCATCCCTAAGCCGGGTTTGAGTGAAATGCCGCCTGTATCAAAGGTGATGCCTTTACCAACCAATACCACAGGTGCTTCATCACGCTGTGCTTGGTATTCGAGGCTAATGATGCGTCCTGGACGGTCTGAACCCTGACTGACTGCAAGGAAAGCACCCATGCCCAATTCCGCTATTTCTGCTTCATCTAAAATGGTGACTTTGAGTAGGTCTGGATATTCTGCCGCAAGTGCTTGGGCTTGTTCTGCCAAATATTCAGGGAAACAAATGTTGCCCGGACGGTTGCCCAAGTCGCGTGCCATGTTTTGCCCCGATTGCATGGCTTCAATCAATTGAAGTTGATCTGCGCTGAGTGGGCTGTTATTGGCAATGAAATGGATTTGTTCAAGCTGAAATTCATTCTTTTTGCTTTTGTATTCATCAAAAGCATAGGCTGCTTGGGTCAGGCTGAGTGCAAATACATAATGCAGCTCGCTAGGCAGGGCAGACAAGTCAATGCTGATCTGTTTAAATTTTTTTTGTGAAGATTTGATAATGCTTTGTGCAATTTTTGCCAGCTTTGCGGCTGGTAATTCTTCGGTTTTACCCAAACCGATCAGGTTGCTATTGGCGCATTCAGCAACGCTAGCCACCAAACTTAAACTTTCATTAAAGCCTGCTTTAAATTGTGTCGCTTGAATAATGCTGTCTAAATCCTTGATTTGATAAGCAGCAGTTGCCTGTGGCACCTGTTCTGCAGCCACTAAAATTGACAAAGATTCACTCGCGCTGTGTTCTTGGAATGCGGGACTTAAGCTAAATTTAATCACTGGATTTTATGCCTATCTAAATGTGCAAACTATGCAACCATTGAAACATTTTTATGCGTCGAGTTTCAATGTATAACAAGGCGATAGGTTTTATATTTTCAACATTCAGGTAAACTAACGCGAATTGGATTCCCTCACATTTTGGAAGAAATAATTTGATTATTCGGCGTTATTTGGTCAAGCAAGTTGTGTCGACATCCTTGGTTGTGATTGCCTTACTGACTTTGATCATGATGGGTGGTCGCTTGATCAAGTATTTTGGCGTGGCGGCACAAGGGCGTTTGGATGCGAGTATTTTATTCAGCATCATTGGCTATCGCTTGCCTGAATTTTTGACGCTGATCTTACCTTTGGGTTTCTTTATTGGCTTGATGTTGGTATTTGGTCGTTTATATGTCGACCATGAAATGGCAGTGCTCAACAGCAGTGGCGTGAGTCGGCATCAATTGGCACGTTTATTGGTGCCAATGACGCTGGTATTTCTAATTGTCCAAGGCTTTTTAATGCTGTGGGCATCACCGTGGGGACTGCGTCAGTTTGAAGCATTGACCACCAGTCAGGCAGTACGCACAGGTTTTGATTTGGTGCGACCCAAAGAATTTATTTCTTCAGGGCCATATACCATTTACGCAGGCGATCTGTCCGAAGATCGTAAAAACCTGAAAGATATTTTCTTTTATCAACGTGCAGAAAAAGCAGGTCGTCCTGATGTCATGATTCTGGCAAAAGAAGCGACACGGGTAGAGCTGGAAAATGATCCTGCCAATGTGGTGGATTTGGTCGAAGGGCGTCGTTATGAAATATTTCCGGGCACAGCCAAATATTCACAGGCAGAATTCCAAAGTTATCGTTTACGTTTAGAGAATGACAAAGAAGCTAAATTTGAAAGTGCCGAAGTAGAAGCCTTAACCACCTCGCAACTTTGGAAAAACCGTGCAGACCCTGTGGTCGCAAGTGAACTGGGATGGCGTATTTTTGTGCCTTTTGCGATTGTGGTGGCGTTGTTTTTAGCCGTGGCATTGTCAGAAGTTAGTCCGCGTCAGGGGCGTTATTTAAAACTGTTTCCTGCCTTGTTAATTTTCGCCAGTTTGATTGTGGCGCTCATGGCGGTTAAAACCCGTATCAGCAAACAAGAAATGGGCATGATTGCTTATCCGTTGGTGTTGTTGGCTTATGCGATTGCGGCAGCCTTGTTCTCACGTAAACAAAAACTAGCACCTAAAATTAAGCAGCAAATTCAGCGAGTGAGGTCTTAAGATGTTGGCACGTCGTATAGTTGCAAAACACGTCACCAAGACCACAGCACTGGCTATGTTTGGTGCAACGGCAATTTTGTCTGGTTTGCAGGTGTTGTTTACCTATTTGGGCGAATTGGGTTCACTCAATGAAAACTATAGTGCATGGCAGGCATTGCTGTATGTATTGTGGGGTGCGCCAAATTATCTCTATGAAATTTTGCCGATTTCTGCCCTGATTGGCGCAGTGTTAGGCTTGGGTACGTTGGCATCCAACAGCGAATTGATTGTGATGCGTTCTGCAGGGATTAGCCTGTGGCGTATTGTGGGATGGGTGATTCGTTCCGCCATGGTGTTGGTACTGCTGTCTTTTGTGCTCAGTGAATGGGTGATTCCATACACCAATGAACAAGCCAAAAGTGTTAAAAGTCACCGTAGCGTCGCTGAGCTGGGTGAAGTTCGTGGCTATTGGTCACGTGAAGGCAATCGTTTTATTTATATTGACTACGCCAATGCCCAAGGGCAGCTCAAAAATGTGCAGGTGGTCGATTTTGATGATAATTATCGCTTGCGTGGTACATTGTCTGCAGATCAGGGACAGTTTGTTAAAGACGGTAGTTGGTTGCTCAATCAAACTGAACAGATGGATATTTTGCAGGCGGGCAACGCGACTTTAGCTAAAAACAGCGAACAGGCTTTGGCTTTAGCATTGCAACCGAAATATGTGCACATGGTCACCATCGACCCTGAAGATTTATCCCCAAGTCAATTGGTCAGTTTCATGAGTTATATGCATGAATACAGCCAAGTACCCAAAACCTACCAACTGGCGTTCTGGCAAAAACTTGGTGCACCCTTTGCGCTGATTGCTTTGGTGGTGATTGCTTGCTCCTTTATTTTTGGGCCGTTACGTCAGCAATCTATGGGTTTCCGTTTGGTGATTGCTTTATTTGTCGGCTTAACCTTCTTTTATTTACAGGATTTCTTGGGCTATGCCAGCTTGGTCTATGCACCATCGCCTGCGTGGTTCGTATTTATTCCTATTATTCTGATGTTTGTCATCGGCGGTTACTTACTGCATCGTGCGCGTTAAGTGCGGGCCGATGCTGCTGCTTTTTCCGTATGATTGGGTAAACCTATCTGAATCAGTGGCGGAAACCATCTTCTGAACATAGAGTCTTGACGCAAAATTCGTTAAGATAGCATGATTAATTTGTAGACGAAAAAGAGTATTGATTATGGCGGATGCAACTGCTGGCAAAATCCCTCACGTATTGGTGATTATGGATGGTGTGGGTCATCGCGAAGCGGTCGAAGACAACGCGTTTTTAGCAGCGAAACGACCAAATTTGACTGCTATGCAGGAAAAGCATCCGCATGGTTTGATCTCTGGTTCAGGTGAAGATGTGGGCTTGCCAGATGGTCAAATGGGTAACTCTGAAGTTGGTCACATGAACTTGGGTGCAGGACGTGTGTTGTACCAAGACTTTACCCGTATTACCAAAGACATTCGTACAGGCGCTTTCTTTGAACATGAAGTGTTGGTCGATGCGGTAGAAAAAGCCAAAGCAGCCAACGGTGCAGTGCATCTGCTTGGTTTATTGTCTGAAGGCGGTGTGCATTCGCATGAAGATCATATCGTGGCGATGGCAGAATTGGCATTAAAACGTGGTGCAAAAGTTTATCTACATGCCTTTTTAGATGGCCGTGATACGCCACCAAAAAGCGCGCAGCCTTCTTTGGAAAAACTGGACGCATTATTTGCACAATATCCAAATCAAGGTCGTATTGCCAGCCTGATTGGTCGTTACTATGCGATGGATCGTGACAACCGTTGGGATCGTGTAGAACAAGCCTATCGTTTACTTACCGAAGGTGAGGCAGTACGTACTGCGGCAACCGCGGTAGAAGGCTTGGCAGCGGCTTATGCGGCAGAGGAAAGTGATGAGTTTGTGAAAGCCACCTGTATTGGTGAAATTGCCAAAATTCAAGATGGCGACAGCGTGGTGTTTATGAACTTCCGTGCTGACCGTGCGCGTGAATTGATCAAAGCTTTTGTGGAACAAGACTTTGCTGGTTTTGAACGTAAAGTTGTGCCGCAATTGTCTAAATTTGTGATGCTAACCCGTTATCAAGCCAGCATTGCTGCACCAGTGGCGTACATGCCAGAAGATTTGAAAAACTCCATTGGTGAATATTTATCAGACTTGGGCAAAACGCAATTGCGTATTGCTGAAACTGAAAAATACGCACACGTGACGTTCTTCTTTAGTGGTGGCCGTGAAGATGAATATCCGGGTGAAAAACGCATCCTGATCCCATCGCCAAATGTAGCAACCTATGACTTAAAACCTGAAATGAGCGCTTATGAAGTGACTGATGAACTGGTTGCAGCCATTAACTCAGGTGAATATGACTTGTTGGTGGTGAACTATGCCAATGGCGATATGGTTGGTCATACTGGTGTGTTTGATGCAGCTGTCAAAGCAGTTGAAGCGGTAGATACCTGCTTAGGTCGCGTTTATGAAGCGGTGATGGCGAAACAAGGTCACATGATTATTACAGCTGATCATGGTAACGTCGAGCAAATGCAAGACTATGACAGTGGTCAGGTACATACTCAGCACACCACTGAATTGGTGCCATTCATTTATGTAGGCCCAACTCAGGCCACCATTTTGGAAGGTGGTGTGTTGGCAGATGTTGCACCAACTTTATTGAATTTGATGCAATTGCCAGTGCCAGCAGATATGCAAGGTCGCAACTTAATTCGCTTACAGGCATAACCCTCGATACAGGTAGATGATGGAATGACGGCTCACAAAATTTATGCGGTTGTGTTGGCAAGCGTGTTGTGTGCCAGTCATTCGAGTGTTTGGGCTGCGCCAGATTGGGAGTTAGATGGCCCTACACTACAACAGGACTATGTCGATGTGCCTGTAGAGTCGATACAGGAATTTGTACAAATCTATGGCATTGTCAAAGACAACTATGTGACTGAAAAAAGTGATGATGCCTTGTTTCAGCAAGCCATTCGTGGCTTGGTGAGCGGTTTAGACCGTTATTCACGCTATTTAACTGCTGAAGAATATAAACAACTTTTACAATATACCGAAGGCGACTTGGCCTCGGTTGATTTTACTTTGCGCTATGACGCTGCCCAGCAACATTGGGTCATTCAAAATTTAAGTGCCAATGCCGACTCGGCTAAACAAGGGCTGAAGAATGGCGACAGCCTATTTAAAATTGATAACCAAGAACTGAAAAAGCTGAGTGCAGATCAGGTCAATAACCTGCTCACAGGCTCAGTGGGATCGACTGTAAGCGTACAACGTGCAGCCAATCAGCCTGAAATTATGTTGGTACGCAACAAAAAAGTAGAAACCGATATTCAGGCGCAGATGCTTTCTAATCAGGTCTTGTTGTTAAAAGTACGTGTGTTTCAGCAAGACACCGCCAATGAAATTAAACGCTTAATTGAAGAACATAGCACGCCACGCTTAAAAGCCGTATTGATTGATCTGCGTAATAACCCAGGAGGCTTACTGTCTGCTGCGGTGGAATCTGCCGATTTATTTTTAAATCAGGGTGTGATTGTATCGACCAAAAGTCGTTCTGAAGGCGATCAACAATTTCAGGCGTTACCTAGCTTTGAATTTCAAAATTTAAAAGTCGGAGTACTGATTAATCATCGCTCTGCATCTGCGGCAGAAGTCTTTACCGGTGCTTTAAAAGACCATTCACGCGCTTGGGTGATGGGCGAAAAAAGTTATGGCAAGGGGGTGGTGCAAAAGCTGTTCCCACTTAGCGATGGTGCTGCCTTACAAATGACGGTTTCGCATTATTACACCCCACGCGAGCAAATGATTGAAGGGGTTGGGATTCAGCCGAATCAGCAATATATTCAAAGTCCTGAAATGAAAGAAGAGGCTTATCTTGAGCATGTGGCAGATTTACTGCTGAGCCGCCGTTAAGTCTCATCTGAGTAACACGTATTTTTAGACAGTCTTCATTGTTTAGCGTTTACTCATCTTCAGTATCTAATCCAAACTTTTTCAGACGATAGCGCAAAGAACGGAAAGACATGCCCAATTTTTTTGCTGCCAACGTACGGTTCCAGTGGGTCAGGTGCAGCGCATTCAGTAAAATGTCTTTTTCTACTTTTTCCAAGTAGGCTTCTAAACCTTCTTCAGGCAGTTTGCGTCCTGTCAGCAATACATCTGTCACGATCTGCTGTGGTGTTTCTGCTGTAGGTTGTGATTCAGTGGTTGCTGTATTGCTCATACTGAATTGGCGCAAGGGTGCGGTTTGTAAGTGTTTGAGAT
Source organism: Acinetobacter sp. YH12099 (assembly GCF_013419195.1). Taxonomy (NCBI): domain Bacteria; kingdom Pseudomonadati; phylum Pseudomonadota; class Gammaproteobacteria; order Moraxellales; family Moraxellaceae; genus Acinetobacter; species Acinetobacter sp. YH12099. Next base: position 46,108 of record NZ_VPAP01000011.1, read on the forward strand.
CAATAACATCATCATCACTCAGGGTAATGGCACGTTCAATAATATTGCGTAACTCACGCACATTACCCGGATAGTACTGTTCTAATAAAAATTGCTGGGCACGAGGTGTCAGTTGTTTGGCAGGAATGTCCCATTCTTGTGCAACTTTTTGAATGAAGTGGTCTGCCAATAACAGAATATCTTGTCCACGTTCACGCAAGGCAGGCAAGACCAAATCCATCACGTGAATACGGAAGAATAAATCCTGACGGAAACGTCCTTGCTGAACCAAACTTTCTAAGTCCTGATGACTGGCGCTGATCACACGAAAATCGACATCAATTTCACTATCTGAACCCACAGGACGGATGCGCTTTTCCTGAACGGCACGCAGCAGTTTGACTTGCATGCTCAGTGGCAGTTCGGCAATTTCATCTAAAAATAAGCTGCCACCATGTGCAGATTGAATCAGACCTTGTTTGTCTTGAGTCGCTCCTGTAAAGCTACCTTTTTTGTGTCCAAATAGCTCGCTTTCCATGAGTTCGGTGGGGATTGCACCACAGTTAATTGCAATAAATGGTCCTTCGTTGCGGTTACTTAAACGGTGAACCAAATTGGCGACAACTTCTTTCCCCGTACCTGATTCGCCTGTAATAAATACAGGCGCTTGCGAGCGCGCAATTTTTTTGATGGTGCTGCGCAATTGCTGAATAGGCAAAGATTGCCCAATCAACATTTTATATTCAAGCTGATCTTGGCTGTGATGATCGGTGGTGTCGAAAGGTTTATTCAGTGCTTTTTCAAGGAGTTGCTGTAAATGTATTTGATTGACAGGCTTGCTGACAAAGTCAAATGCACCTGCTTTTAAAGCAGCAATCGCAATATCCATATTGCCGTAAGCGGTCAATACGGCAACAGGCACATTCGGATATTGTTCGGAAATCCATTCAACCAGTTGCAAGCCATTGCCATCGGGCAGGTTTAAGTCGGTTAAGCAAGCATCGTACTGATGTTCTGCTAATAACTGCTTGGCTTGCACTAAACGATACGCGACATGGGTTTGAATCCCCATACGTGCCAAAGTCATCTGCATGAGGGTACAAAGGTCTTCTTCGTCATCGACCAATAAAACCAAAGGTTGAACAGCGTGCATATTTTCCCCAAAACCACACAAAATTAAATCAAAACCACAGCAACAAGATTGATCCAATATCAATCGCGTTTATTCAATGGCACGTAGACATTTCATCCTGAAACATGCGCCTTGTTCTTGTTCTACATAGCTCAGCTTGGCTTGATTCGCCTCGCAAAAACTATGCGATAGATACAATCCTAAACCAGTTCCATTGATTTCGGTACTGAAAAATGGCTGGAACAGATAGAGGAGATCTTGACTGGCGACACCTGCACCAAAATCCCGCACATCAATATAAATATAAGTTGTTTGCGGGTAGACCGTAATCTCAATGGGCTGCTGTGCAGCATTGTGTCGAATGGCGTTACGAATCAGGTTAATCAGCACTTGGCGAAACTGTGATTCATCAAACTGGATGCTCAGTGGTTCGGTCAGTGTAAGCTGAATTTGACTCGCTGCATCAGGTAAATCTTCCTGAATGAATTGTGGCAAAAATTGATTGAGCTGAATCGCGACAGGCGTGGTTTGTTTATTTTTGACCATACTCAGCGTGTCGTGAATAATCTTATCAATCCGTGTCGCTTGTTTGCTGATCATGTCCGACAGCAATTGTTGCTGTGCAGCATCACTGCCTGTAAATAAATTGTTGGCTTGTACAATGGCTGCCAACGGGTTGCGAATTTCGTGCGCAATACTGGCAGAGAGTTGTCCTAAGGCGGCTAATTTGAGTTGCTGGACTTGCTGATTGATTTTACGTCCATCCTGCAGCGCCAATAAAGTCAGCGTTTGATGTGGCACTTTGAGTTTTTGTACCTGAATATGCACATGAAAATGACTTAGTTGCGACTCGAATTGAAATTTTTCTCCATCTTGCAATTGATCAAATTTGAACAGATCAAATAAATCGGGCTGAATTTTATACAATGGATAGGTCGCGTGCGCATATTTAGGATGAATCCCCAACAGATGACAGGCTGCAGGGTTGCTGAGGACGACATAGCAATTTTCATCTAAAACCAAATAGCCCATTTCGGTTTGTTCTAAAATATAACGGTTGATATTTTGTAGGCGGTTTAATTCCAAAGATTGCGAAAAATTTAGATTTTCTAAAATTTGGAAACGCCGTACTGCAATACGTCCACTGCCATAAACCACCCAAAATAAAAATGCCAATAGCGCACTTTGACCAATATTATTTAGCGATGAAAAGTCCAGCAAACTCCCAACAAAGTGTTGGTAAATCACCATAATCATCGCGATGAGGGTAATGGCTAAGGCTTTACGCTTTTGCAGCAAGAGTGATGCTGCAAAAATCGTGATCGCAAACAGCAGACTTAAATATAAATTAGGGCCATCGCTGGCAAAAGTCAGGCTACTGAGCGCGATAATATCGACTGCAAAAAACAGGGTCAGTTGTTGCGTGCTTTTAAAAGGAATATATTTATAGCTGATCAGTTGCAGGCAGCTAAAAATAAAATAGCAGACCAAGGTGTATAGATATAAACCCGGGTGCTGATATTGTGTGCCAAGCTGCTGAAAGGTGAGTAGGGTAATCAGCAGCAAACAAAAGGCAATCAGCAGTCGGTAAGTACCATACCACATGCCAAGATGATACTGATTTAACTCAGAATGTTGTTTTAAATCTGGCATATCGTAAAGGTCTTATTTGTGCATCAACAGCGTTGAAAATTTAGGGTTTAATCAGTCCATAACGAATGGCAAGGTGAGTCAGTTTGACATCACTATCAATATTTAATTTTTCAAAAATACGGTAACGATAGGTATTTACGGTTTTTACACTGACAAACAACTTATCGGCAATTTCCTGTGCGCTAATACAATTCACCACCATCATCGCCACTTGCATTTCACGTTCTGAAAGACTATCAAAAGGCGATTGTTGTGTGTCAGATAAGTATGAACTTGCCAGTTGTTCGGCAATGTCGGCACTGAAGTATTTACCGCCCTGCATGACTTTTTTAATGGCACGTACCATTTCACTGACAGGTGCGCCTTTGGTGATATAGCCTTTTGCACCTGCTTTCAGCAATAAAGAAGGGTAGGGTTCTTCTGCCAAACCACTCACCGCCAAGACCTTAGTGTCTGGTGCAGTTTGCAATAGACGACGTGTGGTTTCTACGCCTCCAATCCCAGGCATGTTCACATCTAACAACACCACATTGGGATGATGCTGACGCACTAAGGTAATCGCTTCTTCACCCGATTCAGCTTGTCCAATCACCTGCACATCGGCATGGTCTTCGAGCATACGGCAAATCCCAGTACGTACCAATTCATGATCGTCGACTACTAAAACTGTGATCACCTACACTCTCCCTTTGAAAAAATCATCTTTTTTGTTACATAAAGCAAAATTAGCTTGCAATGAAACGACAAAATTAGCAATGCTATTCTTAATCTAGAATGAAAAGTTCTGCACAATTATGGTGTCAAAAACGATTCATTGTTGTATTTTTAAATGTAAGGCATATTTGAGGTAATACGCAAATGTATCTTACCTCCCTGAGTTGAGTAAGCAGTCGTGAAAAATTCTAAGAAGTCGTTCATGCATGTGCTGGTCGCATCTATGATGTTCAGCCTAAGTTCTGTCAGTTTTGCTGAACTTGTCATCAATCCTTCCTCTGGGAGCGACGGTCAGGCGACCTTAAGTTGGTCTTCGGAGCAAGCCGATCAATTCTTAAATGGTGATCTGGAAAGTACCAGTGCGAGCGCTCAGGCTGCGCCAGAGAGCTATGTTGCTGAACCTACTCCGCCAGGTTCAACGAAAATTACCACTACAGTGCGTAGTAGCAATGGTGTTGCACCTGCTTCCACTGCGCCTAAAACAGTCCGTATTTTAGATACCTCTGCTTATAGCAACCAACCATCAGTTAATGCACGTGCGGCTTTGGTGATGGATGCGCAAACAGGTGAAGTGCTGTATAGCAAAAATACCAATGTGGCATTACCTATTGCATCTGTGACCAAGGTGATGACTGCCGTGGTGACTTCTGATGCACGTTTGAATATGTCTGAACAAATCACTTTGCAATCGATTGATTTTGCAGGTGCAGCAGGTAAAAACTCAAGCTCAACTTTGCGTGTGGGCGACAAGTTAAACCGTGCCGAAGCGTTACTGTTTGCATTAATGAAATCTGAAAATCCTGCAGCAGCAGCGTTGGCACGTACTTATCCAGGTGGGAAAAATGCCTTTGTAGCCGCAATGAATGCTAAAGCGCGTGAATTGGGCATGCATTCTACCCGTTTTACCGAAGCAACAGGCTTAGACCCACGTAATGTATCTTCTGCGCGTGATTTGGGTATTTTGGTCAGCACCGCTTCGCAATATGGTTTGATTCGCCAATTCTCAACCACGCCAACCTATGACTTTAACTTGGGTTATCGTGTTTTAAAATCTAACAATACCAATGCACTGGTACGTAATGGTGGTTGGAATATTAATCTGTCTAAAACAGGCTATATCAATGAAGCAGGGCGTTGTGTGGTGATGCATACCACTTTGAATAACCGTCCTGCAGTGGTGGTGCTTTTGGGTGCAGATACTTCACAAGCACGTACCAATGATGCAACTCGCTTAATGAGTTGGGCAAGCCAGTTACCTAAACGTATTTAAGAGCACATTCAGCTTGGAGCGTTGAGTTATCAATCGTATGACTCAACTTCCGTTAAAGTTGCATGATTCCAAATACAAAAAAACCTGCTAATGCAGGTTTTTTTGATCACGATTCAAAACTTACATGTTTGAAAGGATAGAGTCTTTTACTTGTTGCATTGTAGCATCAATAGAGAGCATCACCGCATCTGCACATTGTTTCATTGCAGTGTCAGGATCTTTCAGACCGTTACCTGTTACGGTACATACAATCACAGAACCTTCTTTGATTTTACCTGCTTTGATGTCGCGCATTGCACCACCAATAGACGCAGCAGATGCAGGCTCAACAAATACGCCTTCATACATTGAAAGCATGCGTTGTGCTTCTAAGATTTCAGCATCAGTTAGCTCATCAAACCAACCTTCTGAATCGCGTACAACGGCTTTGGCATGGTTCCAGCTTTGTGGGTTACCAATACGAATTGCAGTTGCAACAGTTTCAGGGTTTTCTACAGGCGCACCACGTAAGAATGGCGCAGCGCCAGACGCTTGATAACCCACCATGATTGGGCGGCCTTCAGGGTTTGGACCTGTGAATTTGTCCGTTGCTGCGTCATAGACCACTTGCTCGAATTGATCGGCAGATTGGTTGGCAACCGCTTCGGTATAACCCATCCAGTGTGCAGTAATGTTACCTGCGTTACCTACAGGTAAGCAGTGGTAATCTGGTGCACGACCTAACTCATCTACAATTTCATACGCAATGGTCTTTTGACCTTGTAGGCGGTAAGGGTTGATCGAGTTCACAATGGTCACAGGTGCTTGGTCAGCAACTTCTTTAACTAGACGCATACCATCGTCAAAGTTACCGCGGATTTGCATGGTGATGGCACCGTACATCATCGCTTGTGCCATTTTACCCATGGCAATTTTGCCTTCAGGAATTAAAACGAATGCTTTGATGCCTGCACGTGCAGCATAGGCAGCAGCAGCAGCAGAAGTATTACCTGTAGATGCACAGATAATGGCTTTTGAACCTTCTTCAACTGCTTTAGTAACTGCCATGGTCATACCACGGTCTTTAAATGAACCTGTCGGGTTTAAGCCTTCATACTTCACATAAATTTCAACATCTTTACCAATAATGCGTGGAATATTCTCAAGCTTAATCAGTGGCGTGTTTCCTTCGCCTAGAGAGATTGCACGTGTGGTTGCAGACACTGGTAAACGGTCACGATAACGGTCAACTAAACCAGTATAACGATTGGCATTCGACATGATGATGTTCCAATTGTGTGTAGAGCTTGGCAAGGGGAAATACTCCCCTTCACCCGATTAATTATCAAGCGATTCTAAACGAATTCGTACAATTTCGCCATGAATGGTTGGCAATGCTTGAATTTGTTGTAACGCTTCATCCATTTTCGATTCTAGGACTGGGTCAGTCAGAATCACGATAGGAATAAGGTCTTTTAAGCGTGATTGCTGCATGATGGCATCAATACTGATTCCCGCACGGCTTAAAATAGTGGTTACATCAGCAAGTACGCCAGTTTGGTCTTCGGCATTAATGCGAATGTAGTAACCCGTGGTCATTTCTTCACGGCTTAAAATTGGCAAGTCGGTTAAGGCTTCAAATGCCAATTGCGGAATTGTACCTGCGCCATCTTCGGTATAAGAAATGTCACGGACAATATCAACGACATCTGCAACTACTGCAGAGGCTGTTGGGCCTGCACCTGCACCTGCGCCATAATAGAGCGTTGGACCAACCGCATTGGCTTGTACCAAGACCGCGTTTTTCACGCCATTAACATTGGCAATCAATTCTTCTTCAGGAATTAAAGTTGGGTGAACACGCAGTTCAATGCCTTTGTCGGTACGACGGGCAATACCCAAGTGTTTGATGCGGAAACCGAGTTCTTCGGCATATTTCACATCTTGCGCGGTCACTTTGCCAATACCTTCGGTAAAGACTTTGTCAAACTGTAGCGGAATACCAAATGCACATGAAGCCAAAATAGTCAGTTTGTGTGCAGCATCAATACCTTCGACGTCAAAAGTCGGATCGGCTTCGGCATAGCCTAATTCTTGTGCTTCTTTCAGTACGTCTTCAAATGCACGACCTTTTTCACGCATTTCACTTAAAATGAAGTTGCCTGTACCGTTGATGATGCCTGCCAACCATTCAATTTTGTTGGCAGCCAAACCTTCACGGATGACTTTAATAATTGGAATACCACCTGCAACCGCAGCTTCATAGGCAATTTGTACGGCATTGTCTTCAGCTGCTTTAAATAGCTCATTGCCGTGTTCTGCAAGTAGGGCTTTGTTGGCTGTCACTACTTGTTTGCCGTGCTTCATGGCTTCCATGATCACGTCATAAGCAGGGTGAATACCGCCCATCACTTCAACCACCACGTCTACATCGGGTTGACGGACAATGTCCATCAAGTCGGAGCTTTGCTTGACCGATTCAGGCAAGTTTAGGTCAGGACGCGGACGACGTGTTCCCACATAAGTGATTTCAATTTCACGACCGGTGCGACGTCTAATCTCAGCAGCATTTTCTTTTAATAGTTTAAGGGCACCACCACCCACAGTACCAAGACCGAGGATTGCCAGACGAACTGGTTTCACGTCACACTCCATATTTTAATAACTTTAAGCAAGCCTAGATCATAGCTAAAAAAACGCGCTGACTCTAGGGCAGATCTCACTTATCTTCACAGTATAAAAAAAAGTAAAATAACGCATAAAAAATCGTTATTTATATTGGCTTCATAGATGCTACGTCTTGGTGTATTGGGATGATGCAGCATCCACAGATCCGCTATTTTTATTTGTCTAAGCGCTTGATCAATTCAGCGGTAGACAGATAGCCGCCTAAATATACGCCTTCGGCATTATAAATCGCAGGTGTGCCATTGACGCCCATATTTAAGCCCAATTGATACTGAGCACGAACAGGGTTTTTACAGTTGGCAGGTGCAATTTGTGCGCCATTCATGACCTGATTAAAGGCAGCGTGACGATCTTCGCTACACCAAATTGCTTCCATAGCAGGCATGTGCTGTTCACCACGCGGCCAAGCAATGTAACGGACTTCAATGCCTTTACCATTCATTTCATCCATTTGTTCATGTAGACGATGGCAATATGGACAGCTGACATCGGTAAATACATAAATGACGTGTTTGGTTTTGCCTTTGGCAGGGAATACCAATAAATCTTCCTGTTTTAATTCAGCAAAAATTTTCTTGTTCACGCCTGCTTGCAGGTTTTCACTGACGTTATGCAGTTCTTTGTCACCTAAACGGATCACATCGCCCTGAATAATGTATTTGCCATCACTGGTGGCATAGACCGATGACATGCCTTCAAGACTCACCCAAAATAAATTTGGAACTTCAGTGGCTTTAATGTCGGTAATTTTGGCGTTGATACCTGCAGTTTTAAAATGTTGCTGCAAGGTTGTACTTAAACGCTGTTGTGCATTGCGTTCAATTAGGGTTGATGCTTCACCCGTTGCAGGCGCACTGGCGGTGAGTGTGGTTTGCTTTTTATCTTCATTGTTTGCATTTGAACATGCGGTGATTGCAAAAGCACTTGCCAGTGAACAGGCAATCAAAAGTGTCGAGCGGGTAAATGTCATAAACAACCCTTTCTTGTTGGCATAAAAAATAGAGCGTTAGCATAACAAAAAATATTCGTGATCGTTAGGGTCTGTTGCCATTTCATAAATGGCTTACGTTCATAGATGAAGTGTCAACAGACCCTATGCTTCTACGTCGTTTTTGTTTTTTTAAGCCCGTGGATGATGTTGGGCATGCAATTGCTGCATACGGATTTGTGCAACGTGGGTATAAATTTGTGTAGTGGATAAATCGCTGTGCCCGAGCAGCATTTGTACCACACGTAAATCTGCCCCATGATTGAGTAAGTGTGTGGCAAAGGCATGTCTTAACGTGTGTGGCGATAACTCGGCTTGAATGCCTGCTTGCAGGGCATAGCGTTTAATGGCATACCAAAAATTTTGTCGGCTCATAATGCCGCCATGCACCGTTAAAAATAGATAATCGGTGGCACTTTTATACAGTTGCGGACGCGACTCGGTTAAATATTTTTCTATCCATTCACAAGCGACTTGTCCCATAGGCACCAAACGCTCTTTATTGCCTTTACCTACAATTCGTAAATAGCCTTGTTTTAGGTTGATTAATTCTAAACGTAAATTCAGCAATTCCGTCACTCGTAAACCGCAAGCATATAAGACTTCAAGCATGGCACGATCTCGTAATCCGAGTGCAGTGTTGATGTCAGGAGCGTGAATTAAGGCTTCAACATCGGCTTCAGATAAATCTTTGGGTAAGGCACGACCTAATTTTGGGGTTTTATGCGCAGCAACAGGGTTGTCAGAGCGCAGTTTGTGCTCTCTTAAAAATTTATAAAAAGAACGTAGTGCAGACAGGCAGCGTGCAATAGAGCGGGGGCTTTTTTGTTGTTTGGTGAGTTCGATGAGTACATCTGAAATATCGTCATGATTCCATTCAGGCATGGGTTTGCTGACATAGTCACTGCATTGAATTAAATCGGACAGATAGGCATTGCGGGTATGCGGGCTGACACTTTGCGCGATTAAATCGTTGCGATAGCCTTCCAAAAAGCTCAAAGCTTCTGGAATTTGTATTGCAGCAGGAATACGAGGTTTTTTGTTCAGCATAGGAATCACAGACGAAATCACAAAATTAATTGAGAAATTCGATAATAAGCAGCGTTATTTTCTACTCTAATCCAATTCAGCAAGGCTGTCGATGTGATATAAAGCATTTAAATGTAAGTCGACCTTATTTGTTAATTGTTCTCATTTGCATGTTATAATATGCAAAATGGTATAGGAATTTCACGGTGCGTTTGTCAGAACTTAAAGCAAAACAAACAGCCATCATCCGTCAGGTATTACGTACCGCCGATGGTGGAACATCCCTTAGTGACTTAGTGGCAAACCGCTTAGAAACACTGGGTTTTGTGCCGGGTACGCAGGTGCAGGTGATTACCAAAGGTATTTTTGGTGGTGATCCAATCTTGATTCAAGTGGGATTTACCCGTTTTGCTTTGCGCAAAGTAGAAGCTGAACGCATTGAAATTGAACAAGGGGTGTCCGCATGAGCGATGCCTTACGTATCGCACTTGTAGGGAATCCAAACTGCGGTAAAACATCTTTATTTAACCATTTGACAGGGACACGTCAAAAAGTTGGCAACTACGCAGGCGTGACCGTAGAGCGTAAAGTCGGGCAATTCACCTTGCCTTCGGGACAGGCGGTGCGGGTGTTGGATTTGCCTGGAACTTATAGTTTAGAAGCCACCAGTCCCGACGAAGCCATTACTCGAGATGTGGTACAAGGCAAAATAGCCGAAGAAGGTCAGCAAGATGCCTTTCTTTGTGTCGTGGATGCCACCAACCTGAAATTGCATTTGGGCTTGGTTTTGGAAATGATTGCACTGGGTCGTCCGATTTTGTTGGTACTCAACATGATGGATGAGGCGCGTCGTCGTGGCATGCAAATCAACACGCAAAAATTGTCTGAGCGTTTGGGTGTACCTGTGGTGGAAACCGTGGCAGTGCGTGATTCAGGTATTCAAAACTTAATGCATGCCTTAGATCAGGGCAAATTTGCTGTTCCGCAGACAGAATTGACAGGCTTAACAGGCAGTCAGCATCAACGGATTCAAACCATTTTGCATGATGTGGTGCACTTTGTAGATCAAGAAGACAAACGCTCCGACTTCCTCGATAAAATTTTTTTACATCCTGTATTCGGTTTAGTCAGCCTTGCGGTGATGATGTTTGTTGTCTTCCAAGCGGTATTTGCTTGGGCTGCACCGTTTATGGATGGCATCGAAAGTTTATTTGGCTGGCTAGGTGAAGTGATTGGCGAAAACATTAGCCATCCCTTGCTGAACAGCTTGATTGTGGATGGCATTATTGCGGGCGCAGGCGGTGTGGTGGTGTTCTTGCCGCAAATTTTAATTCTGTTCCTGTTTATTTTAATTTTAGAGGAATCGGGTTATTTGCCACGTGCCGCATTCTTGCTCGATAAGCTGATGTTTAGCGCAGGTTTGAGTGGTCGTGCCTTTATTCCATTGCTGTCTAGTTTTGCCTGTGCAGTGCCGGGCATTATGGCAACACGTAGTATTGCTGACCCACGTGATCGTTTAACCACGATTATGGTTGCGCCGTTAATGACTTGTTCTGCGCGCTTGCCTGTATATGCCTTACTCATCGCAGCATTCATTCCCAATCAAACCGTATGGGGCATGTTTAATTTACAAGGTCTGGTCTTGTTCGGTCTGTATATGGCAGGCATTGTGAGTGCCTTGGGCGTATCTTTTGTGCTTAAATTTTTGCAAAAAGATAAATCTGAGCATGTCTTGTTGATGGAGCTACCAAGTTACCGTTTTCCAGACCTAAAAAGTGTTTGGATTGGTTTGCTAGATCGCGCCAAAATTTTCTTAAAGCGTGTCGGTGGCATTATTTTTGCACTGTCGATTTTATTGTGGTTCTTGTGTACGTTCCCGCAGCCGCCTGAAGGCGCGACCATGCCTGCAATTGACTATAGTTTTGCAGGGATGCTGGGGCATGTATTACAGCCAATTTTTGCTCCTGTGGGCTTTAACTGGCAGATCGTGATTGCCTTGATTCCTGCGATGGCAGCGCGTGAAGTGGTGGTGGCTGCATTAGGCACAGTCTATGCCTTATCTGCAGTGGATGAAGATGCCATGTCCCAAGGTTTGGCTGCTTTAATTAGTGGTGGTGGTGAACTGGGCTGGTCATTGGCAACGGGTTTATCGTTATTGGTGTGGTTTATTTATGCACCGCATTGTTTGGCAACTTTAGCAACGGTAAAACGCGAAACAGGATCATGGCGTACGGTCAGTATTATGACCTGCTATCTATTTGGTTTGGCTTATTTCATGTCATTCCTGACTTATCAAACGGCATCGTATTTGTTGGGTTAAGGCACATGCCTGACCTACAGGAGTAGATGAACATGGTTGAAATTTTAATTGTTGCTGCATTGGTACTGTGGAGTGCTGTAGTAGTCTTTAAAAAAGTCTTTCCCAAGACTTCTGGCGCAGTTTTTCTAAAACTCTCCAATTTCTGTACTGAAAAAGGCTGGCATGGCTTGGCCAAATGGCTAAAACCTGCAGCCGCGGCAGGCTGTGGTGGGAGTTGTGGTTGTGATTCTCAAGATCAACCCGCAGAAAAGAAAGTTGAAGTTCAAGCGGTGAAGTGGAAATAGACTTGTTTATTCACTTTAGCAATATTCTTTTTAAAAACCGTCTGCAATATGACGGTTTTTTTACGCACTGACACAAAAAAACTGCAGGAACTGCAAACAGAAAAAGCATTCAAAACAGCAAAGTGCTACTATTTTGTCTGTTTCAAAATTAGCGCACAAAATGGGGCAAAAATGTTAATACAACGTGGTGGATTAAAAGTCGTTGCAGGACTTGGTATTTCTGGTGTTGCAGCCGTTAATTTTTTACATCATCAGGGTTACCGCGTTGCTGTGACAGATTCTCGCCCCACACCTCCAGGGCATGACCAAATTCCTGCCGAAGTAGAAACCCGTTTTGGTCAGTTTGATCAGGATTTATTGCTGTCTGCGGAAGAAATTGTGATTAGCCCAGGTTTAGATCCAAAACTCCCTGAAATTCAGGCTGCGATGGCGCAGGGCATTCCTGTGGTGAGTGAAATTCAGATTTTACGTCGTGCGACCGACAAACCTATTGTGGCAATTACAGGGTCTAATGCGAAAAGTACCGTTACCACACTGATTGGTTTAATGGCAGAGCAGGCAGGTAAAAAAGTCGCGGTAGGTGGAAATTTGGGACGCCCTGCGCTGGATTTGATTAAAGATGATCCTGAACTGTATATTTTAGAACTCTCCAGTTTTCAGCTAGAAACCACCTCGAATTTAAATGCAGAAGTGGCGGTAGTGCTGAACATGAGTGAAGACCATTTAGACCGTCATGGCGATATGCTCGGTTATCACACCGCCAAACATCGTATTTTTCAGGGTGTGAAAAAAGTGGTGTTTAACCGTGATGATGCTTTGAGTCGTCCGTTGGTGCCAGATCAGACTCCTATGCAAAGTTTTGGCTTAAATGCGCCTGACCTAAACCAATACGGCTTATTAAAAGATGATGATGGCAGCATGTGGTTGGCACGTGGGCGTGAGCGTTTATTAAAAAGCACCGAGATGTATATTCAAGGCACACACAATATTGCTAATGCATTAGCGTGTTTGGCATTGGGTGAAGCCATTGGTTTATCTATGCACAGCATGCTGGAAACGCTGAAAACCTTTAAAGGTTTGGAGCATCGTTGTGAATTCGTCAAAGAATTACATGGGGTGCGTTATTATAATGACTCCAAAGGAACCAACATCGGTGCAACTTTGGCAGCTTTAGATGGCTTGGGTGCAGCAATTCAGGCACAAGGCGGTAAGGTTGCGATTATTTTAGGTGGGCAAGGCAAAGGGCAGGACTTCACTGCGCTACGCCAATCATTGCAACAATATGCCAAACTGGCAGTGTTGATTGGTGAGGATGCTACGAAAATTGAAACAGCAGTTGCGGGAACAACCCAACTCTTAACTGCAGATACCTTGCAACAAGCAGTTGAAATCTGCCAACAACATACACAAGCGCATGATGTGGTGTTATTGTCACCTGCATGTGCAAGTTTTGATATGTTCTCGGGCTATCCAGAACGTGGTCACAAGTTCGTTGCTTATGTCAACGCACTGGTATAACAACAATAAGGTGTGAGATATGGCTGGCTTTGCTCAGACAACAATCAATAAACTCAATCAGGTCTATGAGCGCTGGTTACCCAAACTGCCAGCGGAAGTGAATGTACGCAATGTACTGATTTTTAGCGTACTGGCGCTGTTATGTATTGGTTCAATCATGGTGGCATCGGCTTCTATGCCTTATGCCGAGCGCATGCATGAAAATGCCTTTCACTATGTATTGCGTCATGGCATTTCTATTGTGGTGGCATTAATCGCTGCCGTGATTGCCTATAGAGTGCCGCTGAATACCTGGTTTAACAACACCTTCTTTCTGTGGATTGTGACCATTGCCTTGTTGGCTGCAGTGTTGCTGGTGGGTACTGAAGTCAATGGTTCTAAACGCTGGATTCGGGTCGCAGGTTTTACCCTGCAAGCTTCCGAAGTCGCTAAAGTGATGATGGCCATTTTTACCGCTGACTATGTGGTGCGCCGTGCCGAAGAAGTGCGTAATAACATTAAAGGTCTGATTCGTCTTGCAGTGATTATGGCAGTCACGGTAGGTTTGGTGATTGCAGAGCCTGACTTGGGGGCGACCGTGGTGATTGCCTTGACCATGTTAGGGGTCTTCTTTTTAGCTGGTGCGCCATTAATTCAGTTTGGTATTGCCTTTGGCGCGATTATTGCCGCCTTTGTGTTTTTGGTGGTATTTGAGTCTTATCGTTTTGAGCGTTTAATGTCGTTCTCAAACCCGTGGAATGACCCTTTGGGTGTCGGTTATCAGTTGTCTAACGCCTTAATGGCATTTGGACGCGGTGAATGGGCAGGCGTAGGCTTGGGGCATAGTATCCAGAAAATGTCCTATTTACCTGAAGCACATACGGACTTTATGTTGGCTGTCTTAGGTGAAGAGTTTGGCTTTTTAGGCATTTTTGTGGTGTTGAGCTTGTCTTTTGCTATACTGATTGCCTGCATTAAAATTGGTCATCGCGCCCTGAAAAACCAGTACTTACGTGCAGGATATTTGGCTTATGGCATCAGCATTATCTTCTTATTACAGATTATGGTGAATGCAGGCATGAATATGGGTATGTTGCCTACCAAAGGTTTGACTCTACCTTTTATTAGTTATGGTGGTTCATCGTTAATTATGTGTGCAGTGATGGTGAGTTTGATTCTGAAAATTGAAGCCAGCACGCATGAGATTAACCCTAGCCGTGAAGAATCCAGCTTCTAGAATTTATCCTTCTATTTCGCTTCTGGCTGAGCATGGTGCAAGACCATGCTTGGCATGACTGTTCCGCAGTGTAAGCACTTGACTGTAGTATTTTTTTGTTTAGACATAGGAAACAAGGGAATAAAAAATAAGGAAAAATATTGTCGTTGCTGTCTGAGTTCATAGCTACTGCGAGTGCGGCAAACGGGGCAGCTAAATTGACTTTTCTCGACCACTTTGGTTTTCGGTCCAACACCAAAAATAAAAAACATGACACAACCTCAAATGATCCATTTCAATTTGAGCATAACTGAATTTTAAATTTTATAAATAATAGCCGTGTAAAGCTGTGCCTGCAGGAATACGTGAAAGATCCCATTGCTGAATGGCTTGCGTAAGCATGCGTGCAGGGGTGTCTAATTCGACAGTGGCTTGATTTAAGGCAGTTAAAGCGGCTTGTAGCAGCTTCGGTGCTTGGGCTAAATCTAAAGCTTGTGCCAAGTTCTGTTTAGACAGTTTTTGCCCTTGTGCATTCATGGCTAAAGGCAGGTGCGTGTAGCTGAGTTTAGGGTAGCCTAACAGTTGCCCCAAATAGATTTGCCGTGCGGTGTTGTCGAGTAAATCTGCGCCGCGAACCACATGGGTAATGCCTTGCAAATAATCATCCACCACCACTGCCAGTTGATAATTGATAATGCCATCACGCCGTTTTAGGACAAAATCGCCCAAGTCCTGCGCAAGGTTGGAACATTGTTTGTCTTGCAGGCGGTCTTGAAAGCAAATCTCTTGGTCTGTGACTTTGACTCGAATCGCTTGATTGGCAAAATCTAAACCTAAATTGCGGCAAGTCCCTGCATAAATATGATTGGAGCCAAGCATTTTGCGGGTGCATTGACAGGCATAGACCAAGTCGCGTTGCTGCAATTGTTGCAACACGGCTGCATAGAGATCGAGGCGATCTTTCTGGAAAATAATTTCGGCATCCGGCTCAAATTGAAAGGCATCAATACAACGCAAGATATGATTTTCACTGCCAGGGTAAATGCGTGGGATGTCAGTATCTTCAATACGTACCAGCCAAGTGCCGTGCTGGGCTTTGGCATCGCAATAACTGGCAACGGCAGTAATGAGAGAGCCAAAATGCAAAGGGCCGGTTGGCGATGGCGCAAACCGACCTGAGTAGCGCGTCAGCGAAATATGATCTCGCTGCTGCGCATGGGGAGCATGCTCCGCTAAAGAATTTTCAACAGTCACAATTAACCGTTATTTTGCTTCTCTTTGATCTCTGCCAAAGTTTTGCAGTCAATACATAACGTTGCCGTTGGGCGTGCTTCTAAACGACGCAGACCAATTTCGATACCACAAGTTTCACAGAAACCATAGTCATCGTTTTTAATCGCTTCAATGGATTGTTCAATTTTACGAATCAATTTACGTTCACGGTCACGGGTACGTAATTCAATCGCAAATTCTTCTTCTTGTGTCGCGCGGTCATTCACATCAGGCAAAGCGGTATTTTCGTCTTGCATGGTGTTGAGTGTACGATCTACTTCTGACATTAACTCTTCTTTCCACGCCATTAAAATTTGACGGAAATGTTCGAGTTGTCCTTCAGACATGTATTCTTCATTCTTTTTCGGCTGATAAGGTGCAATACCAAATAAGCTAGCTGTAGAACCACCCTCTAAAGCCTTTGGCTTTGCCTTACGCACGCGTTTTGTAGCTTTTTCTTCTACAAGATCTGTTTGTTCGTCCAAGACTTGATTTTGGTTGTCATTCGCCATGTAGGGCATTCCTCATCATATGCGTAAGATTCATACGCGAAAAATATGGTGATATGCAAGTGTTTTTATCCACTCCCTCAGAAAGAATTCTCTCTTCGGGGGACGTCATCATATAGACTTTTTTTGATTATGGATAGTCTTTGATGTTTGGATGTGTTATCGCATTTTTTCGTTGAAGGCATAAAGTAAAGCAAAAAAAATAAAATGGAAAGTTAATACCCTGAAATTTCAAAATTTATTTGTTGTGTGACATGCTCAACCCGATGCACTTGGGTGCTAAAACTGCCATCTGCATTCAAATGTAACACACGGTAACCCGGTGCCTCAGGCCCAAGCGCAAAGTGCTGGCTATGTGGTTTAAATTGCACGCAGGTCGAAGGCGTAGAGTAAAATTGAATCCCTTGCCATTCATTTAATGAGTCTTGATGCACATGCCCACACAGCACCAATTTGACATTGTTGTGGCGTGCCAATACATCAATTAAGGCTTCGGTATTTTTAAGTTTGTGCTGATCTATCCAGTGCGATTGCATATCAAAAGGATGGTGATGACAGGCAATAATCACCTGCTGCTGCGCATGTTGCTGTAAAAGCTGATCTAACTGCTGTAATTGTGCTGCGTCCATCCAGCCATCAATCCGACCTTTAACCGCAGTACTCAGTAAAATGACACTCCAATTGCCCAACTCAATTGCATGAACTTGATTGGACTGTAAATGGAATGGAAAAACCGCGGCATCATCATGATTGCCCGGAATCTGGAAATGCGGCGTATTCAAAGTCTGCATAAACTGCAAATAACGCTGATAGGTTTCAGCAACAGGGATTTGTGCTAAATCGCCTGTATGGAAAATAGCATCGAGCTGCGGATATTGCTGTTGAATATCGTGCATTACCGCGTGAAAGCTGCGTTCAGGATTCATGTGCACAAACTCTAAATCTTCCTGATTCATGAGGTGCGTATCTGAAATTTGTACAATGGTCCAGCGTTGCTGATGATTGTTTGAGAATAAAGTCATGCCTGACCCCTTAGACATCCTTCACGGTTTTAATTTGTTGTTGTAACCATTGCAATGCCATAATGACAGGTGCGTTCTTTAGCCGACCATTGGTCAGTAAGTCAGGAATGTCCTGATAATCAATAATATGTAGTTGGATGTTTTCTCCCTCATCTGGCATTCCAAAAACGCCACCTTCCTGTGGTAGCGTGGTATTCGCACTATATAAGTGGAACAGCTCTGCGCATGCACCTGCAGATGGATAAAAACTGAATAAATGTTGTAATTCTTTTAATTCACAGCCCGATTCTTCCAAAGCTTCACGACGAATGCAGCTTTCAGGTGATTCATTACCATCTAACACGCCTGCAATCACTTCGAGTTGCCAAGGCGAGTCGCAATCATCAATTGCACCAATACGGAATTGTTCAATCAGGGCAAATTTTTGTTGTGCTGCATCATAAATGAGTACCCCAGCCGCTTCAGGGCGTTGAATGAGTTCACGCTGAAGGACTGGGGTATAGGTGGTTTGATTAAACAAGCGATGGCTCAGGCTGACTTTCTCAACCTGAATAAACCCGCGATACAGGTATTCACGCTGGTGAATCTGTGCATCGTGTTGACCATAAGTTGCTTGTTGAATAATCTTCATAAACTCTCATCAGGATGAGCAAAGCATGATTTCATCCTAACTGAGATTTGATTGAATACAAACGCTTTTTAAACAATTTATAGCTTATGGTACAATTTTTGACCATGTTCCTGATAAGCGGTTTTCATGGCTTTGAGACCTGATTCTACCTCTGCATCTACTTGCTCTGTTTTGTTCGCAGCATTTTGATTTTGTGCATAATCTCTCACATTTTGCGTGATTTTCATCGAACAGAACTTTGGTCCGCACATTGAACAGAAGTGTGCAGATTTATGCGCTTCTTTTGGCATGGTTTCATCATGCATGCTGCGTGCGGTATCTGGGTCAAGGCTTAGGTTGAACTGATCTTCCCAACGGAATTCAAAACGTGCTTTAGATAGGGCATTGTCACGGGCTTGTGCACCTGGGTGACCTTTGGCAAGGTCGGCCGCGTGGGCTGCAATCTTATAGGTGATGATGCCATCTTTGACGTCTTTTTTGTTTGGTAAGCCTAAGTGTTCTTTAGGTGTCACATAGCACAGCATCGCTGTACCGTACCAGCCAATCATCGCTGCACCAATTGCAGAAGTAATATGGTCATAACCTGGTGCAATATCCGTGGTTAATGGGCCGAGTGTATAGAATGGTGCTTCTTTACAGACTTCAAGTTGCAAGTCCATATTTTCTTTGACCATGTGCATTGGTACGTGCCCCGGGCCTTCAATCATCACTTGCACATCATGTTCCCAAGCGCGGTGAGTCAATTCACCCAAAGTTCGCAGTTCGCTGAATTGTGCTTCATCGTTGGCATCTTGAATACAACCCGGACGTAAACCATCACCTAAGCTGAACGATACATCGTAAGCTTTCATGATTTCGCAGATTTCATCAAAGTGTGTGTAAAGGAAGTTTTCTTCATGATGCGCCAAACACCATTGCGCCATGATTGAACCGCCACGCGATACAATACCTGTTAAGCGATTGGCCGTGAGTGGTACATAACGCAATAACACGCCTGCGTGAATGGTGAAGTAATCCACACCTTGTTCAGCCTGTTCAATCAGCGTGTCTTTAAAGATTTCCCAAGTGAGGTCTTCGGCAATGCCGTTTACTTTTTCTAGTGCCTGATAAATAGGTACAGTACCAATTGGCACAGGCGAGTTGCGGATAATCCATTCACGGGTTTCATGGATGTTTTTACCTGTCGATAAATCCATGATGGTATCTGCACCCCAACGGGTCGCCCAAGTCATTTTTGCGACTTCTTCATCAATACTTGAACCCAGTGCCGAGTTACCAATATTGGCATTGATTTTGACCAAGAAGTTGCGACCAATAATCATCGGCTCACATTCTGGGTGGTTAATGTTGGCAGGGATAATTGCACGGCCTTCAGCTACTTCCTGACGTACAAATTCAGGTGTGATTTCAGTCAGATTTTTAGCCCCAAAGTTTTGCCCTGGATGTTGACGCATATCGACACCTTCGCGTTGGCGTTGGTTTTCACGAATGGCGATATATTCCATTTCAGGGGTAATGATGCCTTGTTTGGCATAGTGCATTTGGGTGACGTTTTTACCCGCTTTGGCACGACGCGGCTTTTGAATATGGGCAAAACGGATCTCTGCAGTACGAATATCGCGTAAACGCTCTTGACCAAATGCCGAGCTAAGGGTTTCTAGTTTTTCGGTGTCTTGGCGCTCTTCAATCCAGCTGTCGCGGATGTTCGGCAAGCCTTTATTCAGATCAATTTCAACATTTGGATCGGTATATACACCTGAAGTGTCATACACCATGAGCGGCGGATTGTGCTCACCGCCTAAACCTGTTGGGGTGTCGGTCAGTTCAATTTCACGCATTGGCACCTGAATGTCTGGGCGTGAGCCTTGGATATAGACTTTTTTCGATGCAGGTAAAATGCGGGTTAAATCTTTGGCATCTTGCTCGTGTTGAGCAGAAATATCAGCAGGGGATAGATTCGTTAATTGGTTCATTGCAATGATCCTGAAGAATGAAATCAACGAATCAAGCACGACCAAAAACAAGGGCAAACTGATCTGTCTTGAACAAGGGAACAATTTGGGTGCTATGTTTTTAGATGGGCTTGATTCCTACGCAGGTTTTAACCTGATCAGGTTCAACGGTACTTGGGTTTACAGCTTGGTTTGCAGATTTTAGGCTACAAACTCAGCATGGACACAATCTCAGCGAGGCATTACTCGCGCTCCGTCAAGCTGTATAAATAGTAGCACGTTGTTGGTATAAAAGCAGGCTTCGCGCGGCTTTTATTCTTTGATGCCTAATGACAAGTATTTGAGCTTTAAGCGACTTTGGATAATTAGCGAGTAATACAAACGGCATCACTAAAACAATCGCGTTTTGCATGGATGGAGATGTTCTTTAAATTTAAATATTGATGCAACTGTGCATGTACTAAAGCATCATCGCCATATTCACGCTGTTCACGTGCAGTGGGCTGTGCTGCAATTTCAGTGAGTCGTTGTTCACTGCTCATGTGTAAAAAGGCAAGGAATTTACGCGCTTGCTGTGCTAAGGGAGATTTTTGCAACTTTGCCAGTTTTTTAATTTCAAATAATACGGCAGGTTGGATACTGTATTCATCGACATAATCCTGAGAAACAGGACTGTTGACTGTGCCTTTAAACAGCAGCAAGGCATACACTTCGGCTAGATAACGTGCATCCCGTATAAAGTGACTTTTAGGATAACGCTGCACGTAATCTTCCCAAAATAAGGCGCGTTCTGCCAAATCGGCAGCATCAAGGGTGAGTCCACCATCACGCAAGCTGTGCTGCATATTGTCATTGGCCATTCTTTCAATAAAAATCTGCTCGGCATCGGGCATGTAAGGCGCAAAAATAATGGCTAAGTATTGTGGGCTACGACGATAAACCAACTGTGCTTCACCTGCATCGTATAGCTCTAAATAGGCTTGTCCCTTATGTTTCAATAAATATTGATCACGCAAGGCAAAGTTTTCAAAATGACTTTGCTGAATGGTCGGATGCTGCGCCATATCAAAAGCATGTTGATCAAAAGCGGCTTGTTCTGCAGCGCTGCGTTCTACATGCAAAAAGCGTTGATACATTTGGGTCGAAAGATTGAGTAAATTTAATTGCTCATTTAAAGGTAGCAACGGTAGGCAAACTTTTAAATCCTGATTAATTTGTTCTAGCGCAAACGTGGTGCGGGTATTGTCAATTTGCTGCATATTGTGCTGAATGTTTTCACATATTTGGGTCAAATCCACAGGCTCGCTGGCACTGGCCTGTACCTTTGGTGGTTCAGCTACGGGAGGTGTATCTGAATTTTGGCAGGCGAGCAAATACAGACAACTGCCAAGCAGTAGGGCAAGTTTACTGGCGCGAAGAAATTTAACCATTACAGCAATTCAACATGAGTATTCATTCATCATCTAGTGCCTTCATTTAGGCACTATGGATTCCAAAAATTCAAAATGAGTCATTCATACCAAAATTCTAAATTTAAAATATCCGCTGTGAGGCACACGGTTTTAGAAGCTTGGGTCGAAGGACGAGGGGAGAGCTTGCATTGTAAAGTCAAAGCCGCGGAGTAAATTGTAGTATTCTGCTAGAGTTTGGTTACATGCCTGTGAGTAAGTGCCACTTTATGCAGTGATTGTTAGCACGTGTATGGCTTTGCTTAAGTATTGCAATGAATTGAAATAATATGAAAAATTATCAAAATTAATGAAAGTCATACGAAAAAAATGCAAATTCGCTTTAGTATGGGCGGTGTAAAAATACATTGCAGTAGGATTGACGAAATTACAGAGTGGGTTGATCGAAAAATAATGAAAAAAATGATGTTAGTAACATGCTTATGTTGGATGAGTTCAAGCGCTTTTGCTTTGGATTTAATGCAAGCCTATCAGCGTGCTCAAAATAGCGATCCGACTTGGCGCGCACAGCAATTACAATATCAGGCCGATCAATTAAATTTAGGGCTTGCGCAAGGCAATTTACTGCCAACTGTGACTCTGTCGGGCAATATCACCCGTAAAAGTCAGGAAATGAGTCGAGTCAATATTGCCAGTTCCTCGCCAGAGCTTTTAAGCAGTTCATCTTCAACTTCACGTCAAGTCGCGTTAACAGCACGTCAGCCTTTATTTCGTTGGGATGCTTGGCAAGCCCTGAAACAAGTCAAAACCTCGTTAAGCCTGAGTGAAGTCACCTTACGTTTACAACAACAGCAACATATTTTGAATGTATCAGAAGCGTATTTTAATGTGCTGAGACAGCAGTCTTTAACAACAGCATATTTACAAGAAGAAAAAGCTTTGTTGGAACAGCTCAATATGATGAATGCCAAACTGCGTGAAGGTTTGGTGGCTAAAAGTGAAGTCAGTGAAGCCAATGCGCAATATCAAAATGCACGAGCGAACAGGATTGGAACACATGTGCAGTTGGTTTTGGCACAAGAGCAGTTGGCACAATTGATTGGGCCATATCAAGAAAGTTTGGCAGTTTTGCGAGATGACTTTCAATTTCAAAAACCTGTGCCTGAAAGTTTAGAGGCATGGTCGCAATTGGCACAAACTCAAAATTTGGCTATTCAACAGGCACGTTTGCAGCGACAATATGCCGAAGATGCACGTCGGGTTGAACAAGCAGCACGTTATCCGCAGGTAGAAGCTGTGGGCAGTTATGGTTATGCCAAACAAAGCCCTGAAAGTATCATGTCGCCCGATGGTCAGTTCGACCAGGTCGGGATTGAAATGAACTGGAATGTGTTTAGCGGTGGGCGGGTCAATAAAAATGTGCAAAAAGCAGTGGTTTTGGTACAAAAATCTGAAGCCGAGCTAGATGCAGCAATCCGTAAAGCCAATACCGATGTGAAACAGGCATATTTACAAGTCGAAACTGATCAAGCCAAATTGCAGGCGCGACAGGCTGCAATGAATTCAGCAGATTTAGTGGCACGAGCATCCAAAGCGCAATATCAGGAAGGTTTAAAAACCATGGTGGATGTACTGTTGGCACAGCGTAACGCCTTTTCTGCCAAGCAGGATTATCTCAATGCACAGTATGACTATTTGAAGCATGTGTTACAGTTGAAAGCAGCCGTTGGGCAATTGACTGAACAAGATGTGCAGGAAATGAATGCTTGGTTGATTCGGAAAGCCATATAGGGTCTGTTGACATTTCATAAATGGCTTGCGCTGTAGGCTAAAACTGAGCAGATCAGGCATGAAACGCAGGGAATAGCGAGACTATTGCCAAGTTTCATAACGCAATCTGAGAAAGTTTTAGCCACATGAGCAAGAACAAAGCGTTGCTTTGTTTGCTGCGCAAGGGGGCGAGCATATTTTTGCTACTATTGCTTTATGAGTCAGTCATTTAGAATGACTAAATTTCCTGTCCCATGCCTTATATCAGCTAAAAAATATGCGTTGCCGCAAACATAGACGAAATGTCAACAGACCCAAGTCATTTTGTCATCTGAATGGCTTATGCTGTTTAAAGACAGAAACGATCAGACTTGAGAGTTTGGTGAGAAAATGTCATAAAAACGTCATCATTGCTGTGCTTTAATATTCAATCATTGCGTCAGTCTATCCTTTTGTTGTGGAGTGTATTCCTTGAGTACGAATAATCCTGTGTTAAGTCACCATATTTCTTCTCAGTTCAATGAAGATTTGCAGGATGTAAATACCAAATTTATGGCCATGGGTGGTTTGGTAGAGCAGCAGGTTGCCAACTCGATTCACGCACTCTTGGATACCGATGCAGCCTTGGCGGTAGAAGTTCAGTTCCAAGACAATGTTGTCAATCGCATGGAAACCGAAATTGATGAAGCCTTAACGTTGATTTTGGCGCGTCGTCATCCAGCCGCAATTGATTTGCGTATGGTGATTGCCATGTCTAAAGCCAATACTGACTTAGAGCGTATTGGTGATGAAGCTGCAAAAATTGCCCGTATTGCCCAAAACTTATGTGAAGAAGGTGGTTCGCCACGCGGCTATATGGAAACACGTCATATTGGTAACCAAGTGCGTGTCATGATTCACGATGCACTGGATGCTTTTGCACGTTTAGATGTCGATCAAGCACTGCGTGTTTTACTTGCCGATGCCGATATTGACCGTGAATATCAATCTGCAACACGTACTCTAATGACGTATATGATTGAAGATCCGCGTCATATTTCACGTGTGATTAATGTGATGTGGGTGTTACGTTCATTAGAGCGTATTGGTGACCACGCACGAAATATTTCAGAACAAGTGATTTATATGGTCAAAGGTTTTGACGTACGTCATACCAGCGTCAAAGAAATTGAAGAAAAAGTACAGGAACGCTAAGTTCAGCTTTTTTGAATATTCAGCCTCATCTAATGATGGGGCTTTTTTTATGGCTTGAATGAGTCTTTTTGATTTTTGCTGATCTTTAAGATTTTGAAATAACCTGAATTTTGGATAAAAAAAATCTCAGACTTTGGGGGAAATCTGAGATTGAAATCGGGGATATTTATTATAGTGAGAGATAATTGCTTATCTCCTTGAAAATAAGTATAGGGAAATCACACTCAAGAATCATGTGGTTTATTGTAGTGGAATGTAGCGTTTTATATGCAAATGTATTTTTAAATTACATTATTTTTAGTGTGATTATTTTTTAAACTATTCTTTTTGAAATCAATAATTAATCTATTGTTAAGTGTTTTGTTGTGACTATAAAATATACGCTTCAATCGAGAAATAAAAATAGGAAATTAGCTTAACTTTTTGAATCTATTTTCATTTATTTAAAGTACTGTTGTTGTAATTCATCATAAATAAGATCATAAAAAAAGAGCCTTCGTAAAGACTCTTTTAATGATAATGCGAACAAGGTTTGAATTTTCTAAAATGAAAAACAGTACTTGGATTAGTTTTGAGGTTTTAAGCCTTCTGCGACTTCCAAGCTGGCATCATTGTTGAGAAACTTCTCGCGTTGTTCTTCCAAAAACTTTTTCGCTTCAGGTTCAAACACATTTAAACGCTTTTCATTAATGAGCGTAGTTTGGTGTTTTAGCCATTCCTGCCAAGCCTGTTTAGATACCGTTTCAAGTAATTCTTGACCTTTGGCACCCGGAAAAGGAGCGAAATCCATCGCTTCCATATCGGTTTGATATTTACGACAAAATATTTGTTTAGACATCTCTCACTTCCTGATTATGCGTAAAGTTGAGCAAGACGTGTTTGGGCACGTTCAATTGCCGCTGCAACTTGTGCAGGCGCCGTACCACCAATATGATCACGTGCATTTACAGAGGCTTCAAGAGTCAGTGCTTTTTCAAATACATCAGCTTGAATTAAATCTGAGAATTGCTGTAATTGTTCTAGGCTAAGCTCAGACAAGTCTTTGCCTTCTTGTACGCCCAATGCTACGGCTTTACCTACAATTTCATGTGCATCGCGGAATGCCACGCCATTTTTTACTAAGTAATCTGCAAGGTCAGTTGCCGTAGAGAAACCACGTAATGCAGCTTCACGCATTTCTGCAATGTTTGGTACTAAAGCAGGAATCATATCGGCAAATGCCATGAGCGAGCCGCGCACGGTATCAATGGCATCAAACAAAGGTTCTTTGTCTTCTTGGTTGTCTTTGTTGTAGGCAAGCGGTTGACCTTTCATCAGGGTCAACAGACTCATTAAATCGCCATAAACACGACCTGTTTTACCGCGCACCAATTCTGGTACGTCTGGGTTTTTCTTCTGCGGCATAATGGATGAGCCAGTGCAGAAACGGTCTGGAATATTCACAAATTTGAACTGTGCCGATGTCCATAAAATCAGTTCTTCAGACATACGCGACAAGTGCATCATAATTAAAGATGCAGCAGCGTTAAACTCAATCCCGAAATCACGGTCTGATACAGCATCTAACGAGTTTTCAGATACAGCTTCAAAGCCCAACAATTCTGCGGTAAAAGCACGGTCAATTGGGTAAGTGGTACCTGCCAAAGCAGCAGAACCCAAAGGCATACGATTAACACGTTTGCGGCAGTCAATTAAACGCTCAGAGTCACGTACCAACATTTCGAACCATGCCATAAGGTGATGACCAAAAGTCACAGGCTGTGCGGTTTGCAAATGGGTAAAACCAGGCATAATGGTATGCGTGTTTTTGGCTGCCAAGCTCAAAATGCCGTGTTGTAATTTTTTTAATAATTCTAAAATGGCATCAATTTCGTCACGGACATACAAACGAATATCGGTTGCCACTTGGTCGTTACGGCTACGACCAGTGTGTAATTTTTTACCTGTAATGCCAATACGCTGAGTAAGGCGCGATTCGATGTTCATGTGGACATCTTCAAGGTCAATACGCCATTCAAATTGACCTGCTTCAATTTCAGCCTGAATGGTATTTAAACCTTGGATAATATCGTCACGCTCTTCAGTCGTAAGTACGCCTACTTTGGCAAGCATCGTTGCATGCGCAATTGAGCCAGCAATATCTTGTTTATAAAAGCGTTGGTCAAATTGAACAGATGCTGTAAATTCAGCAACAAAAGCATCAGTCGCTTCAGAGAAACGACCGCCCCACATACCCGAAGTTTGGGCTTGTGACGGATTTGAGGAATTAGAAGATGTGGTCATATCGGCTCAATAAAGTAAAAAGCGGTGATTTGGACAAGAGTATAACAAATTCAGATTCACTTGCCGAAGAACAAGCCAATCAAACTTATGCTGATACGCAGGCAGAGCAACATGAGCTGTATTTTTTTACGAAAATAGGGCGTTGGCAATATCTAATTGAATTATTTATTGGCAGTAATGCTTTGGCAATGGTCTTGGCATTGGCTGAAGCACAAGGCTGGCATGGCTTAAGTTTTGCTCGGGTGCTGCAATACGTGCTCTATATTAATTGGGTGGTGTTGTGTTTTGCGGCCTTGGTGGAGTTTTTTCAGGCGCGTTTTTTACGCATGGGCTTGAGTTTATCTTTTTTGGTCAGTTTTTTGCTGCTGCAAGGCATCGTGTTGCTGACCACACTCAGTTTAAATACCTTGTTGCATTTTGGGCAAAACTTTCATCTACAGCAATTTGGTATAGATGATCTGTTACATGGCGTTGGACTGCATTTGAGTTATGGCGTGTTATTGGGCGCATTTTGCTTTCGTTATATTTATGTACGTGAACAGGCGATTCAGCAACGGCATAGTGAATTACAAGCGCGGGTACATGCCATGCAGGCGCGTATTCACCCACATTTTTTATTCAACAGCCTCAATAATGTGATTAGTCTCATTGCCATAGATCCCGATAAAGCCGAGCAAATGTTGCTCAATTTGTCGCGTTTATTTCGTGCCAGTTTGCAAGAATTAAAACTGGTTAGCCTGAAAGATGAGATCGAACTTTGCCAGCGATATTTAGACATAGAACAAATTCGTTTAGGCGAGCGTCTGACCGTGGAATGGAAAATTGAACAACCGCAACTGCTCAGTCAGGTACAAATACCCTTATTAACTTTACAACCCTTGTTAGAAAATAGTATTTTTCATGGAGTTGAAAAAGTTTTAGCAAAGAGTACGATAAGTATATTGATCGAAATATTGCAAAACCAAGTCAATATTGTCATTACAAATCCGTATGTCAGCGATAAAATAAATTTAAGACAAGGACACGGTATCGCGCTACAAAACGTGAAACAGCGTTTACAGGCTTATTATGGGCGCAGTGTCGCTTTTCAAAGTTATGCGGGGAATGGTATGTACACGACGGTGTTGCAATATCGCTATAAATAAAAAAACTTGTGATTGTTCTGATTTTTCTTAACTTGATAAAAATAAAGTATTCAACTGAAAAGGAGGGGAAATGGACATCCTAATTTGTGATGATGAGCCTCTGGCAAGAGAGCGATTATCACGTTTGGTCACTCAATTGGGGCATCATGTGGTGGCAACGGCAGCTCATGGGCAACAGGCGATTGAACTGGCAGATGAACATCAGCCGGATGTCATATTATTAGATATTCAAATGCCGGGAATGGATGGTTTAAGTTGCGCTCAACATTTGCGTGAGCTTGACCCAATGCCAGCCATTGTGTTTTGTACCGCCTACGATGAACATGCACTCGAGGCATTTAAGTCCAATGCGGAAGGCTATTTGTTAAAACCTATTATGCAACAGGAATTGCAACAGGTTTTAGATCATTTAACAAAACTCACGCAAGCGCAGATGAGTCATTTAAAACAAAAAGAAAATATGGACGAATTAAAAATAAAACGTCACCAAATCGCGGCGAAAACCTATCGCGGTGTAGAATTGGTGCCAATAGAAAATATCTACTATTTTTTAGCTGATCAGAAATATGTCACTGTGCGTCATAAAAATGGCAGTGTCCTGATTGATGAAACGCTGAAAGATTTAGAAACCGAGTTTGGTGATCAGTTTATTCGGATTCACCGAAATGCCTTGGTCTCGATTCAGTTTTTGGAGGGGCTAGAAGTGGTCAATTCAGGACAGTATCAGGTACGTTGCCGTGAGCTAGATGAGCGTTTGGCTGTTAGCCGACGACATTTGCCTTTATTGCGAGAACGCATCCAAAAACTCTAATTTGTCAGCATCATCGCAGATGAATACGCAACAGATTGACAAATCGGTAAAGAAATAGACTTGCATTTTTAGGGGATCAGGTTAAGTTTAGATGAACTTATTTATCTTGCTTAGCCACTATGATGAAAACCCTGAAAATTGCAACTCGACAAAGCCCGCTTGCGTTATGGCAGGCTGAACACATTCGTGCCCGCTTAGAGGCGATGCATGCCGATTTAACTGTTGAGTTGGTGACCTTTGTCACGCAGGGCGATAAAATTTTAGATACCCCATTGGCAAAAATTGGGGGGAAGGGCTTATTTGTCAAAGAATTAGAAGCCGCCTTAATGGATGGTCGTGCCGATTTAGCCGTACACTCTATGAAAGATGTACCCATGGCATTGCCTGAAGGTTTGAGCTTGGCGGTCATTTGTGAGCGTGAAGACCCGCTTGATGCCTTTGTATCGAATCACTATGCCAGTTTTGCAGATTTACCACAGGGCGCTAAAGTTGGAACTTCAAGCTTGCGCCGTAAATGCCAAATTTTGAAAGCGCGCCCAGATATAGAAATTATAGATTTACGTGGCAATGTGGGTACGCGCTTGTCTAAGCTAGATGATGGTCAGTATGACGCGATTATTTTAGCCAGTGCAGGATTAAAGCGTTTGGGCTTGGCAGAGCGTATTCGTCATACCATTCAGCCTGATGTGAGCTTACCTGCCGTTGGGCAAGGGGCTTTGGGTCTGGAATGTCGTAGCCAAGATCAGGCGGTGTTGGATTTAATTTTGCCGTTAATGCATGCCGAAACCAATGTCTGTGTACGTGCCGAACGTGCTTTTAATGCCTACTTGGAAGGCGGTTGTCAGGTGCCAATTGCAGGCTACGCAACTTTGCAGAATGGTCAGTTGCAGATTGAAGGTCGTGTTGGTAGTGTCGATGGGCAAACCATTCTTAAAGCTGTGCAATTTGGCGCACCTGAACAGGCTGAAATGCTAGGTGAAGAATTGGCAAAAGCTTTATTGGCACAGGGTGCGGGCGAATTACTCAAAGCCCTGTATCAATAATTCATATTGCACCAGAAGCCCATGCTCTTCATTAATACCCGACCTCAAGATCGTGCAGAGGCCTTAACTCAGGCTTTGCAACAACAGCATATTGAGGTCATTGATTTGCCCTTGTTGCAGCTTTCTGCACAGCCGTGGTCAGAGCAACTGGCTAATTTATATGCCCAGTTGCCTCACACGCATATTATTGTGGTGGTTAGTCCGACTGCTGTCGATATTGGGATGCAATATTTAGCCCGAAGCCAAATATCATTGCAGGATTTGCAGCATATACGTTGGGTGGCTGTGGGTGAGAAAACAGCAGAAGTTTTACGTGGATATGGTCTTTACAGCGAAGTCCCGCAGGTTGAAACTTCCGAAGGGATGCTGAGTTTGCCGTGTTTGCAAAATTTGAAAGTCGGCACACACATTGCCTTTTGGCGTGGCGAGGGCGGACGGCAATTTATGATGCAAACACTGCTTGATCAGGGGATGCAGATCCATAATTTTGTATTGTATCGGCGGGAGTGTCCTGCCAGTTCTATTGAAAAAATGCAGGCAGTACGCGCACGTTTAATACAATCTTCAGAATTTATCATGATGATCAGCAGTGAAGCCAGTTGGTTAAACTGGCTAAGCTTAATTCAGCGGGATTTCGATCTACTGAACAAAGGTCATTATTGGGTATTGGGTGATCGTTTAGAGAAAATTTTGCTCGATTATCAAACGCAGCATCATACAAAATATAACGTATTCAAGTTGACCCATTTAAAAACAGAATTAATATTGCAGCAAATGATGCGCATGCAAGGAAAACTATGAAAAAACTGGTTGTGATAGTGGTGTTGATCGCTTTGGTCTGGATCGTCAAATTAAGTTTTGATGTGATGCAAATTTCAGCGCAACAACAGCAACTCAGTCAAAGTTTGCATCTTGCAGAAAAAACCAATGCCAATTTAAATGATCAGTTGGTGGCTTTGCAGCGCCGTAATTATACCCAAGATGCGCCAGAACAGTCCGCAGTATCCAGCGCTGTGCAGCAAGAAGATGCGATTCAACCAGTAGATATGGTGGCGCAGCAATTGGACTTGGTGGAATTTTCCTTACAACAACAACAGTTTCACTATGCGACTGAAAAGCTAGCTCATTTAGACCGTGAGTTAAACGAATATGCTTTAGCTCCTGCTTTGAAACAAAGTTTGCACCAAGTTGTTCAGCAAGATCAGAAACAAATTCAACAATTTATAACAACACGTGATGCGCAATATCAACAAGTAAGTCAGTTATTGCAGCAATTAGATCAACAATTAAAACAGCAAGCTCAACAACCTGAGCTGAACCCTGCCGATGTCGATGATCGTTATTTTTGGCAAAAATGGCTGAGTATTGAATCTGCCAAGCAACCTGCGACACAGTTGATGCAGCGCCAGATTATTTTAAAAGAAGCACAATTGCGTCTATTGCTGGCTCGACAAATCTTTATACAAGGTCAATATGTGCAATATCAACAAGAAGTGAACGACATTATTCAGTTATTACAACAATTGCCTGATCAGAAAGCACAGCAATTGGTTCAGCAATTAGAAAAAATTAAAAATTTAAATATCGTTCCAACGCCAAGTTTAAAAACACGTGCTTTATTGGGGGCGGTATAAATGAAACAGATTTTACTCGCCTATGTGGTGGTCAGTATTGTACTGGTCGCTTTGCTGAGCGTACTGAGTTATGGGCATGGTTCAGGCTATGTTTATGTGTATTGGCGTGAGTGGCAATTACAAACCAATATCTGGTTGCTGTTGTTCTTTTTCTTATCCATCAGTGTTTCGTTGCAAGTGTTATGGTTGCTGTTAAAACGCTATTTTAGCCGTGAGCAGCGTAAAGTCGAAACGGTATTTAATTTTAAAAACCTACATCCTTATGAGCAATTGGCAGTCATTTGGTTATTAGATGCTGCTGAGGATCAGCACCAATTTGTCCGACAAGTCTTTGCCCAGTCAGGTTTGCTGAAAGGGGTGATGGAAGCACGTATGTATTCCATTCAGCAGCAATATCCACAAGCCTTGGCAGCTTTAAATCAAAGCAGTGCTGCAGCTTTTGAATTGGCAGAAATTCAGCGTATTGAAATTTATTTGGCGCAGCAGCAACCTGAACAGGCTTTAACCCATTTAGAGTTTCTAAATCAGCATGAATTATCGCCATGGTTATTTAAAGTTAAAACGGCATATCAAAAGCGTTTAATTGATTTGTGGGGGCAATTTGCTACGCAATATCCTTGGCATTATTTGCGTTCGACTAAATATGGCCATTTAGATGCCGAAAAAAAACAACAATGGCTAACCCAATTACTGATTCAGTTTGAGCAGGTAGATGCAGAAAACTTACAGGCATTGCAGCAGCGCTATTTAGATTTAGGTGAACAAATTTTTAGCCAAAGTTATGCGATTCAGGTGTTGTGGCTGAAAGTACTTTCACGTTTGCCTGATATGACGCAACAGCATGAACAGTTAGCTGTACATTTGTTGAGTGAACAATTTAATCAGGAAGTGTTTTATTTATGGTTCCAGCAACAGTTGTTAAAACAACAGCCTGATTATGTGAAAATTGAACAACAAATAAATATCTGGGAACAGAAATACCCTGCATTACCTGTATTTAGTTTTGCCAAATGGCATATTTTTACAGCAACAGCACGCTATTCAGAGGCAGAGCAATTACTTGCTTTATATCCTGAACATGTATTAATGAGTTATTTAAGGGTTAAATCTAATTTAAAAGATCAGCCTGAATTATTAAAACAGTTAAATTTAATCTTTGAAAATAATTCTAATTTTGTCGAAATTAAAATTTAAAGGTGAGTTGTGTTAACACTATCAGATTATCCTATTATTTTTGAGCAACGTGTCGCATGGGGTGATATGGATGCTTTTGGGCATGTCAATAATGTGGTGTATTACCGTTATATTGAAAGTGCGCGTTTATATTATTTAGACCATTTAAAAATTTTACAGCAAGATGTTTTGACTGTGATTGCCTCAAATCAGTGCAAATATATACGTCCTGTGGTTTATCCTGATATTTTAAAAATTGGCGTTCGGGTAGAAGAATTGCGTAATAGTGCCATGCGTATGCATTATTTAATCCACAGTGAAGCACAGCAAATGGTGGTGGCAGAGGCAGATGCGGTGATTGTATGTGTAGATCGCGTCAATATGCAAAAAACCTTAATCCCTGAAAATGTACGCGCGGGTATTCATAAAATAGAAAAAACCGTACCGCATATTCTTGATTAAATCTTAATAATCAGTTCATAATATGTCCGACTGTTATTTATATGTAGAGTAGTAGATTTTTTATTGACGCTTCGGTTTGATAAAAATAGAATGAATCTGCTTAATTTAATAACTGAATATAAAAAGCATAGTTTTTGGAGTAAGTATGATGCCTGATATTAGCAATTTGTCTGTAGAACAGTTAAAGCGTTTACAAGCTGAAGCGGAAGCATTAATTGCCACGAAAAAAGATCAAGCAATTGAAGATGCCTATAATCAAATTTTAGCGATTGCAGACAATTTGGGTTTAAGCATTGAGCAGATTTTGGAAGTTGGCGAAAGCAAGCGTAAGAAAAGCCCACGTAAAACTGTAGCGCCACGTTATCGTAGCAAAATCAATTCTACAGATACTTGGACTGGTCGTGGTAAAAAACCACGCTGGTTAGTCGCTGAATTAGAAAAAGGTGCAAAACTTGAAGATTTTCTAATCTAAGCTTCATCAATTTGTCATTGATTTGACTTAGAGTTCAAAAACCAAGCAATACGGCTTGGTTTTTTTATCTGTATCAATTGGCGACGCCGAAAAAGTGTGCATAATGTGTGAGTGTTATAAAAAGTCATTCATAGAAAAATTAGTAAGGTTGGTCGTGGTGGCATGATAAAGAAACCCAAATACATCACGTGGTGGATTTTCGCCCTCATTGCATTTTTGTTTTTTGTGTTATTACAAATTCCAGCAGCGTGGTTAATTTCAAAATTTTATAAAAATAATCAGACCTTACATAATGTGAGTGGCAATATCTGGAAGGGGCAAGCCGATTGGCATAAGGGACAGTTACGTGGTTCTTTAAGTTGGAATACACGTCCTTTAGATTTAGTTTTATTGCGTGTCGCTGCCGATGTTGAAGTGCATAGTGGCAATACTAAACTCGAAGGCATTGTTGGCTATCGTTTTGGTAGCGTCTTGGTGCAATCTTTAGATGGGCAAGTTGCGCCAGAAACCTTAAAAAGTATTGTGGATTGGCAGTGGCCAAGTAATGCGATTCAACTCAAAGACATTCATTTGAATTTTAAAAAACAGCAAGGCTTCACCAAAGCCAAAGGACAACTGCAGTGGGCGGGTGGCGAATTGCTGTATCGTTTTGCTCAGCGCCAAGACCGTATGAATATCCCTGCGTTAAAAGGCAGTTTGTCCGATGAAAATGGCAAACTGTTATTTGATATTCGCGATCAACGTGAACAAAAAATGCTGAATATTGCGCTTGATCAAAGCTTGATGCTAGATGTGCAACTCACGCAACGCTTATTGATGAATATCGCCTCTTATGAAGGCAAAGCGGGCTTAGATACCTATGTGATCAGCACTCGCCAACCTCTATTAAAAGGAGGTTTCTAATGCGTACACTCTCTGAACGATTAGGGAATTTGCACTGGAAGCAGTTTGATCGTGCTGCGCCAGTATTTTTAGCTTTTTTGATTTTGTATCTGTGTTGGAAACTGGCGAGTTTATTTTGGTGGGTTGTTGCGCCGCCCCAAGTCATGCAAATTGATCGGGTGGAGTTGGGTTCACAGCAACCACAAATCCCGAATATTACCTCCTTTGCATTGTTTCAAGAACTTGGGCGCAGCAACACTGCCGATGATCAATTAAATATGACTTTGCAAGGTGTAGTGGTTGGGCAGCCGAGTCAGTTTTCTTCTGCGGTCATTAAAGTGAATGAGGTGGCAGAGCGTTACCGTGTGGGTGATGTGATTGATTTGAGTCAGTACCAATTGGCAGAAGTCTACTGGGATCGGGTTATTTTACGTCATAGCAGTGGCGCGACGCGTGAAGTATTGTTTAAAGGTATTGAAAATGGTTTAAATCAACCTATCGCACCTTTAATTCCAAGTGGTAATCAAGCTCCTGTAACTGCACCTACGCAGTCCGCACAACCGAATAATGCCATTGGACAGGCAGTGCAGCGCATACAGGAAGATCGCGAACAATACTTAAAAGAGATGGGTGTTGAAGCAAATACGGGCAATGGTTATGAAGTGACTACACGTACGCCAGCCGCTTTAAGAAATAAACTGGGTTTACAGCCAGGTGACCGTATTTTGTCTTTAAATGGGCAAAACGTCGGGCAAGGACAAAGCGATGCACAATTGCTTGAACAGGCACGTCGTGAAGGTCAAGTGAAATTAGAAATAAAACGTGGTGATCAAGTGATGACCATACAACAAAATTTTTAAATGGATCGGCATCGTAACTACATGCAGAGACATATTTAGGGTTAGGAAACACAGTAGATTATGGCTTTATTGAATTATGAGCGTCCATTTTGGGCATTACTGGCTGCTGCACCGCTTGTTGCAATGGTGAGTACTGCAAGTCATGCGCAAACCTGGAAAATTAATTTACGTGATGCGGACTTAACTGCATTTATTAATGAAGTGGCCGATATTACGGGCAAGAACTTTGCAGTCGATCCGCGTGTGCGTGGCAATGTCACGGTGATTTCCAACAAAGCCCTGAATAAAAATGAAGTCTATGACCTGTTTTTAGGCGTATTGAATGTGAATGGTGTGGTGGCAATACCATCAGGCAATACCATTCGCCTTGTACCTGACAGCAATGTAAAAAGCTCAGGCATTCCCTATGATGGTCGTCAAAATGCGCGTGGTGACCAAATTGTAACGCGAGTGATTTGGCTAGAAAATACCAATGCCAATGACCTGATTCCTGCTTTACGTCCGCTCATGCCGCAGTTTGCGCATTTGTCTGCGGTCGGGGGCACCAATGCTCTAATCGTGTCTGATCGTGCCAGTAACATTTATCAGTTAGAAAGCATTATTCGTAACCTAGATGGTACGGGGCAAAATGACATTGAAGCGATTAGCCTGCAATCCAGTCAAGCCGAAGAAGTCATTGGCTTGCTTGAGTCGATGAGTTCGACAGGGGCAGCGAAAGATGTTAAAGGTTCGCGTGTGCGTATTGTGGCGGACAACCGTACCAATCGTATTATCATCAAAGGCGATACCGCAACACGTAAACGCATTCGTCAAATGATTGAAATGATGGATGTGCCTGCGGCAGATCGTTTGGGTGGTTTGAAGGTTTTTCGCTTGAAATATGCCAGTGCACAGAATTTAGCAGAAATATTGCAAGGTCTGGTTTCAGGACAGGCGGTGAGCAGCAGCTCTAATGCAAATAGCAACAGTAACAACAACAGTGCTAGTAATTTAAGCAGCACCAATAACAACACAGGTAATTCATCGACTATTTCCACCCCAAGTATTAATTTGGGTGGCAGCTCGAATAGCAACAATCAAAACAACATCACCAGTTTTAATGGTAATGGTGTCAGTATTATTGCCGATGGCTCGCAAAATGCTTTGGTGGTCAAAGCCGATCCGCAGTTGATGCGTGAAATTGAATCGGCCATTCAGCAACTAGATACCCGTCGTCAACAAGTGTTGATTGAAGCTGCGATTATAGAAGTGGAAGGTACCGATGCCGACCAATTGGGTGTGCAGTGGGCATTGGGCGATTTAAGCAGCGGTATCGGTCTAATTAATTTTGACAATATTGGTGCAAGTTTAAAAAATGTTGCTGCAGGCTATTTAACTGGTGGTGCAGCAGGCGCAGGCAGTGCGATTGGTGCAGGTACGTCATTGGTGTTGGGTGATTATCGTGAAGGTCGTGATGGTTCACGCAAGCTATATGGTGCGATGATTCAGGCCTTGAAGGAAAAAACCAAATCCAATTTATTGTCTACGCCATCTATTGTGACCATGGACAATGAAGAAGCCTATATTGTGGTTGGTGAAAACGTTCCTTTTGTAACAGGTTCATTATCTACCAATGGTGGTGT
Source organism: Acinetobacter sp. YH12099 (assembly GCF_013419195.1). Classification (NCBI taxonomy): domain Bacteria; kingdom Pseudomonadati; phylum Pseudomonadota; class Gammaproteobacteria; order Moraxellales; family Moraxellaceae; genus Acinetobacter; species Acinetobacter sp. YH12099. Next base: position 83,003 of record NZ_VPAP01000011.1, read on the forward strand.
GGCAAATCCGTATACCACTATTGAACGTAAAGATGTCGGGGTTACTTTAAAAGTCGTGCCACATATTGGTGAAGGCGGAACACTACGCTTGGAAGTTGAACAAGAAGTGTCAGATGTCAAAGCCAATAAAGGTCAGGCGCAGGATTTAGTCACCAGCAAACGCGCAATTAAAACTTCTATTTTGGCCGAGCACGGACAAACCATTGTCTTAGGTGGCTTAATTTCTGATAACTCGGTTTATAGTCGTCAGGCTGTGCCAGGTTTGGGTGCTATTCCAGGGTTGGGGCGTTTATTCCGTTCCGATGGTCAATCTAATCAAAAACGTAATTTATTGATTTTTATTCACCCAACCATTGTGGGAGATAGTCAGGATATTCGCCGTATTTCGCAGCAGCGTTATAGCCAATTGTATAGCCTTCAGTTGGCAATGGATGCCGATGGTAGCTTTGCTAAACTGCCTGAGAATGTTAGCGATGTTTATCAGCAGCGTTTGCCTGTATCTCGAGTTGCGCCGCAAACAGGAACTTATCAAACCTTACCATCAGCAGTGTCTGCAAACCGCACAGCAACGGTGGTGAGCACCCCTGTTGCGATTGAGCCTGCGGTACAGCGCCAAAACGTAGTTTTGCCGCAGCAGGAAGTCAGCAAAACTAAAAATACAGTCACTACGACCACAATTCGCGCTACACCTTAATCGTATCCTGCGCAGATTGTGGTTGAGGGCATGTTATGATGTCGCCAAATCACACGAGAGAAGTTATTTATGACTTGGAAAATACAAGCAATTAGCGGTGAATTTACTGGCCAAGAAATTAGTATCGACCGTGATATGTTGGTGGGGCGTCATCAAAGTGCAGATTTGGTGCTGCAATCGGCAGAAATTTCACGTAAACATGCGGCTTTTTTACTTAAAGAACAAGCGCTGTATGTGCAAGATTTAAATTCTTCCAACGGCACTTTTGTAAATGATTTACGCATTGCCGATGAAACCTTGCTTAAAGAAGGCGATATTGTGCAGTTTGCTAGCCTGAAGTTCTCTGTGTTTGCACCAGCCGTTGAACTTGAACATGCTGCAGATGTAGCTGAAACGGCTGAAAAAGTGACCGAAGCTACAGAGAAAACAGCTGCACAGCAAATGAATGAGCAGGGCATGCCAGAGCTGAATCAGCGTGACAGTTCGGTGCAATTAAACCGAGATGGTATGCCGCAAGGCGTGGCAGTGCCGAAACCAGCACCTATTCCAGAAGGTGTGGATATTCATGCAGTTCCAGCAGAGCCAAAACCTGTGCCTGTCGAGGAGCCTGTTTCTCGTGTGGAACAAGAGAAAGAACAGCAAAAAAATGCTTCTGTTGGCTTGATTTCACTGATTGTCTTGGTGATTTTGGCAGTTTTGGCTTGGCTATTGTTTAAATAAGCAGCCTTTGCTTTACAATCAAGGCATGCGATCGCATGCCTTTGTTCATTTAGGGGGAAGAATGTCTATTGCTCAGCTTGATACACGTCAAGTCATTTTATTTGATTTAGATGGCACTTTGGTCGATTCTGCGACAGATTTATACCGCGCCATGAACATGAGTTTAAATGCACTGCAACTGCCTTTGGTAACACTGGAACAAGTGCGAACTTGGGTGGGGAAGGGAACTGCGGTATTTTGCAATAGTGTCTTATCGCACTTAATGGGCGAAGTTCATCCTGAACAGCAACAACAGCTACTGAACACCTTCTTAGAAATTTATAATGCCGATCCGTGTATCGACACACAACCATTCCCGGGCATTATTGAATTTTTGGACTGGGCAAAAGCACAACAAAAAACCTTAGTTTGTGTGACCAATAAACCTGAACTACCTGCTCGTGCCATTGTTGAAGCATTAGAGATGCAACACTATTTTGCTGATGTGATTGGTGGAGATCGCTTTGAGGAGCGTAAACCACACCCGCGTCAATTGCTGCATTGTGTTGAACATTATCAAGTGGAGAAGTCTCAAGTCTTGATGATTGGTGATTCTTCTAATGATGTTGAAGCCGCGCGTCGAGCGGGGATTGATTGTATTGTGGTCAGCTACGGTTATAATCATGGTGAGCCGATTGCCAATTGTCAGCCGCAACAAATTGTGGATAATTTAACTGAATTGTTAAATATTTAAGATTCAAAAATCAAATAATTTTACGCTAATTGCTATAAAGGATATCAATATGAGTCAGGCTGTAATGCCCATATTTCGATGGCGACGCTAGTCAATCTACAACCGTCCTTCACTTCGTCTTATCGAAAACATTGCTACATCGAAATATAGAGAGCTTCACATGACCACTCTGACTCAATTTGAACAACTTAAAGCAGCAGGCTACAACCTCATTCCTGTATATCGCCAGCGTTTGGCCGATACCGAAACTCCATTGTCGGTATTTGCACGTTTGAAGCAGCATCAACAAGCCTATTTGTTTGAGTCTGTAGAAGGTGGTGAAAACTGGGCACGTTATTCAATTATTGGTTTGGGTGAATCTACAGTTTTCTCCTGTAATGCGGGTGAACTCACCATCCAACATGCTGACGGTTCAATCGAAAAACAAACTTGTGCACAGCCGTTTCAGTATATCCGCGATTTTCAAGCGCAATTTAAAGTGCCTACGCAAGCTGACTTGCCTGAATTGCCAAGCTTTACAGGTGGTTTGGTGGGTTATTTTGGTTACGATGCAGTGCGTTATATCGAACCGCGTTTAAAAAACGTGCCTGCAGCAGATCCAGTCGGTTTGCCTGATATTTGGATGATGTTGTCTAAAACAGTCATCGTGTTTGATAACTTAAAAGATACCTTGTTCTTAATTGTGCATGCCGATGCAGCGCAGGCAGATGCTTATGACAAGGCACAACAACAACTCGATGCACTAGAAGAAATTTTAGCAACCCCGATTAGTCTAAAAGCAGAAAAACATACGCCACCACATTTTGAATCGCTTACAGGCAAAGAAAAATTCTTGGCGACCATTGATACCGTCAAAGAATACATTCGTGCAGGCGATGTTATGCAAGTGGTGCCTGGACATCGCATGGTGTCAGATTTTGATGGTGAGCCGTTACAGGTTTATCGTGCTTTGCGCCATCTCAACCCATCGCCGTACTTATTCTTGGTACAAGGCAAAACTTTGGGCGATGATCAGCCGTTTCATATTGTCGGCTCATCACCTGAAATTTTATCGCGTTTGGAAAATGGTATTGCCACTGTGCGTCCTTTAGCAGGTACACGCCCGCGCGGTAAAACCAAAGAAGAAGATTTGGCACTTGAGCAAGATTTGTTGTCGGATGAAAAAGAAATTGCCGAACACTTAATGCTGATTGACTTGGGGCGTAATGATGTCGGGCGTATCGCCAAAATTGGTAAAGTACAAGTGACTGATCAAATGGTGATCGAGCGTTATTCGCATGTCATGCATATTGTGTCCAATGTGCAAGGTGAAGTGCGTGACGATGTCGATGCTTTGGATGTTTTTCAGGCAACTTTCCCTGCAGGGACACTTTCGGGTGCACCAAAAATTCGTGCCATGGAAATTATTGATGAAGTTGAGCCTGTAAAACGTGGTGTTTTTGGTGGTGCTGTTGGTTATTTAGGCTGGCATGGCGAAATGGACATGTCGATTGCGATTCGTACCTGTGTTATTCGTCAAAATAAGGTCTATGTACAGGCAGGCGCAGGTCTAGTTGCGGACTCAAATCCTGAATCTGAATGGAATGAAACCCAAATAAAAGCTCGCGCAGTGATCAAAGCGGTTGAATTATCATCAAATGGATTGATTTTATGAGTTTTTAGCGTTTTTTTTGAAAAAAACACTTGCACGGATTTCAAGTTTTGCTAAACTGCACACCGTTCCGATACGAAACGTACGAAACACTAAGAAACGCCGGCATAGCTCAGTTGGTAGAGCAACTGACTTGTAATCAGTAGGTCCACAGTTCGAATCCGTGTGCCGGCACCATCTTAGGGAGTTTGAGTTGTTAAGTAAAGAACGAACACTGAGTAAGTGTGAAAATGGTGGGATTCCCGAGCGGTCAAAGGGAGCAGACTGTAACTCTGCCGCGTAAGCTTCGAAGGTTCGAATCCTTCTCCCACCACCATTAACTTCGATAGAAGTGGTAATTACCAACATAGATGCGGGAGTAGCTCAGTTGGTAGAGCGGCAGCCTTCCAAGCTGCATGTCGCGAGTTCGATCCTCGTCTCCCGCTCCATCGAAGGATTTGTCGCTCTTATAGCTCAGTGGTAGAGCACTCCCTTGGTAAGGGAGAGGTCTCGAGTTCAAATCTCGATAAGAGCTCCAGATACAGTTTAGCGATTATTCGCACAAGATTTTCAAAAAGCAGGCTTATTAGTCTGCTTTTCAAGTATTAGGTGTCTAGTTTTTTAGGCGATATGTCGGGGCAGAGTTTTACTCAGCATTGTGTTCGACGTAAACGAGGAAGATGAACATGGCTAAGGCTAAGTTTGAACGTAATAAGCCACACGTTAACGTGGGCACAATCGGTCACGTTGACCATGGTAAAACAACTTTAACAGCTGCGATTGCTACAGTATGTGCACGTAAGTTTGGTGGTGAAGCGAAAGATTACGCTGCTATCGACTCTGCACCAGAAGAAAAAGCACGTGGTATTACAATTAATACTTCTCACGTAGAATACGACTCTCCAACTCGTCACTACGCGCACGTAGACTGCCCAGGTCACGCCGACTATGTTAAAAACATGATCACTGGTGCTGCTCAGATGGATGGTGCGATCCTTGTTTGTTCAGCGACTGATGGTCCAATGCCACAAACTCGTGAACACATCCTTCTTTCTCGTCAGGTAGGTGTACCTTACATCATCGTATTCTTAAACAAATGCGATATCGTAGACGACGAAGAGTTAATCGAATTAGTTGAAATGGAAGTTCGTGAACTTCTTTCTACTTACGACTTCCCAGGCGACGACACTCCAGTAATCCGTGGTTCAGCACTTGCTGCACTTAACGGTGAATCAGGTCAATATGGCGAAGATGCTGTAGTAGCTCTTGTTGAAGCGCTTGATACTTACATCCCAGAGCCAGTACGTGCAATCGACCAAGCATTCTTAATGCCAATCGAAGACGTATTCTCTATTTCTGGTCGTGGTACAGTAGTAACTGGTCGTGTAG
>NZ_VPAP01000012.1:0-87575 GCF_013419195.1 Acinetobacter sp. YH12099
CAACGTGCGATAACATAACCTTCACGTTTCAATTGTTGCCAGACCTTACGCACACCATATCGACCTAAACTTTCTTTCCAAATACGTTTGATTTGCTCTGCATGATGTAAATCATGCAGAGCACGTTAAACTGATAGTTTTTGATGAGTGCCATAAGTACATCGATAGCCCAGAACTAGTAAAAGGACTTGTAGAAACGGTTCGTGAAATGCGTCATAAAGGTACCAGTGTGATGATTGCTAGCCAAGATCCACCATCTGTTCCAGTTGAGCTCATCCAGCTTTCATCTCAGATAATATTGCATAAGTTTAATGCTCCAGATTGGTTAAAACACATTCAGAAAGCTTGTATTGGATTGAAGTCTTTAACACCTGAGAAGCTTGGCGCATTAAAGCCAGGCGAGGCATATATTTGGTCTAGCAAAGCCAGCGATAACGCATTCGTGAGTGATGCAATGAAGATCCAGTGTCGACCTAGAGTGACCAAGCATGGTGGGGATACTTTGACTGCAGTATCAAACAATTGAAGGAAGATAGAGTTTATTTTCCTTTCTCTTTAGAAATCAAGATATCCTTTGTCAACTGGTTTTGAATGCTAAGCATTTAAAATATTTATGCTGGCAGTTTAAAAATAGTATTTGTATGGAAAATACCTGCCCGTGGTGATTTTATAAAGTCTAAAGGGCAATCGGAACTCATTCAGCAGCTCGATCAGTGGATTAGTAATGCACTGGAACATGCCATGCAGAGCGCAGATTTTAAACAGCGTTATGCAACTTTGCCTGCTTTAGATTTTTTGATTGCCCATCCAGCAGAACCAATGTTTTTAGCTGTTAATTTAAAGGCGAGCCAAGATAGCTCGGGGCGGGCATTTCCAATGCTACTGGGGCAGTTGTTTGAGGTCGAACAGCCGAGTCAAAAGTTATTATTTGTGCCGTTTTTTTACAAAGCTATTTGGACTGATTTATTGCAACGCAATCAGGTCTTAAGCAATATCCGTGATCCCAATATGTCATTTGAACTGTTGAATCAATTGCCGAATAGGGTTCAACTTTTGAGTGCAGAAGAATACCAAGACTTTTATGAAAAACACAGCACGCATTCATTGGCACAATTAATGAAAATCAGTGTCAATGACTTGGCTCAGAGTATGATTGGGTTGGGACTTTTACTGCAACCCGTCCTCAAAAATGGCACTCGTCGTTTAAACAAAGTGATGATTTTACCGCTGAATCATCCGCGATATTGCTTTGAAATCGCAGCATTTTGGATGGGCATGATCGGGCGGTTTTTAGGCGCGCATCATACTGAAATTTTGCTGGGGATACTACATTTTGAGGCACCCATTTTGATCATTGATTTTCAGGGGGCTGATGTCATGACGCTGCGCGATCTATTTATTCAAAATATGCAGGGTGAACATTGGGTTTCTTTAATTCAAGCCACTTGGATTGATGCTTATTTAGAACAAAATGCAGGTCTTGCAACATTGGAACAATTACTTTGTCAGCGGCAGTTAAATCTTAACCAAGCCTTGAAGCTGTTTAGGCAAACTTTTTTAGATAAATAAATATGAAAAATAATCAAAAACGTATTCGCGTAAGTCTACTTATTGGCTTGTGTTTTTTAGTCCAAAGTCATTTGATCTATGCAGCGCCCATTGTTATAGAAGGTGTGGTGCCAAACGAAGCAAGTAAACAAGCCATTTTGGCGAAAATGCAAGCTGTGTATGGTGAATCGCAGGTGTTAGATAAAATTCAAGTCCGTGCAGTTGCTGCACCGAATGGTTGGGATGATTCAGTCACTCGTATGATTACAGCAGAGTTAAAAAAGATTTCTCAAGGGCAGTTACGTGTGAAAGGGACTCAAGTTGATTTGAAAGGAAAAGTGAATGCTGCTCATCAAATTCAAGCCACGACAGCAAATTTTCAGGCTTTGGTACAGCAGCCTTATCGTTTGAACACACAGCTTTCGGGGAGTCAGTATGAACAAAAAATGCTGGATGCTGCGCTCAAAAACAGGATTGTTGAGTTTGAATCGGGCAGTGCAATTTTGACTGACGTAGGGCAAAAAATTCTGGATGAAATGGCTGTGGCATTGAAGCAAGTTGGCACCCAAAAAGTGAAAATTGTTGGACATACAGACAGTTCGGGCGATGCGCATAAAAATATAGTGTTAAGCCAATCACGTGCAGGCGCGGTAAAAAATTATTTGATCGATAAAGGTATTGCGATAACGCATTTAAGCACCGAAGGTCAAGGTTCTAATCAGCCTGTCGCAGACAATACAACGCCACAAGGACGTAAGAAAAATCGACGTATTGAATTTGAGGTGCTTTGATTAGTTGATATTGAGCAAGGCGGAAGTTGAGCGTCATGTCCTGATCTTTAGAGCATCTGTGTGTAAACAGATGGCATAGAAAATAAAAACAGCATCAATCATTCAGTAATTTCCACAGTGAGAGTGCTTTGTGCAATTTAAAGCACGAATCTTGAATACATTGATCTGAAATAGAGGCTTTAAATCAACATTCGGAAGTTTTACTGCCGAAACGCGCCAAGAAAACCATTTTCCATCTAGCTGATTATGGCATTTCACAGTAGAATATGCGCTCTCTTCAAGTCACATTGTGGCATGGTCCAAAAGATCAGCCCGTGGAGCCAAAATCAGCATGTTTATCGTTGCCGGTGCACCTGCACATTCATCTTTTAAGAAAACTCAACTCTTAAACCGTTTAGCGTCAATGAGTTCTGTTCAATCTTTCGATAGCCAATGGGTTTATTTATTTGACCAAGCGCTCGACGAGCAACAACAGCAATCTGCTTTACAGCTTTTAAACGATGGTGCATCTTTTGAATTACGCCAAGCTGCAAGTGATGAAGTTCAAATTTTAGTGACACCACGTGTGGGCACAATTTCTCCTTGGTCATCAAAAGCAACCGATATTTTTGCCAACTGTAATACGCCTGTACACCGCCTAGAACGCGGTGTTTTGTTTACCTTAAAAGGTATTACAGACGTTTCAAACGAAGTAAAACAAGTATTGCATGACCGCATGACCGAAAGTGTGTTTAACCACATTAACGATGCTGCAGCGTTATTTGTTGAAACTGAACCAAAACCTTTAAATAGCATTGATATTTTGGGTGAAGGCAAAGCGGCATTGGTAAAAGCCAACAGTGAGTTTGGTTTTGCCTTGTCTGATGAAGAAATTGATTATTTAACCGAAGCATTTATCAAGTTAGGCCGTAATCCGCATGACATTGAATTGATGATGTTTGCACAAGCCAACTCTGAGCACTGCCGTCACAAAATCTTTGGTTCTGAATGGACAATTGATGGCGAAGTACAGCCATTATCATTGTTCCAAATGATCAAAAATACTTATAAAGAATCACCAACAGACGTATTGTCGGCTTACAAAGACAACGCTTCGGTGATTGTTGGTTTTGATACGCAGCGTTTCTATCCGAAAAAAGATGCTGCAACAGGTCACTACGTTTATAAATATAAGAGCCAAGCTGCCCACATTCTTATGAAAGTGGAAACACACAACCACCCAACTGCAATTGCACCATTTGCAGGTGCTGCGACAGGTTCGGGTGGTGAAATCCGTGATGAAGGCGCGACAGGTCGTGGTGGTAAACCAAAAGCAGGTTTAACAGGCTTTACAGTATCGAATTTAAATATTCCTGGTTTTGAACAGCCTTGGGAAGAAAACTATGGCAAGCCTTCACGTATGGCATCGCCATTACAAATTATGATTGAAGGCCCATTGGGCGGTGCAGCGTTTAACAACGAATTTGGTCGTCCTGCGTTAAATGGTTACTTCCGTACTTTCGAGCAAAACGTGAATGGTGAAGTAAAAGGCTTCCATAAACCAATCATGATTGCAGGTGGTTACGGCAACATTCGTCCAGACCATGTCGAAAAAGACCCAATTCAGCCAGGCGATTTATTAATCGTTTTAGGCGGCCCTGCGATGTTGATCGGTTTAGGCGGTGGCGCTGCATCTTCTGTAGATAGCGGAACCATGGGTGAAAATCTTGACTTCGCTTCAGTACAACGTGAAAACCCAGAAATGGAACGCCGTTGCCAAGAAGTGATTGATACATGCTGGCGTTTGGAAGATGCTAACCCAATCGTATCAGTGCATGACGTGGGTGCAGGTGGTATTTCGAACGCAATGCCTGAGTTGGTGAATGATCACGAACTAGGTGCTGTACTTGATTTGCGTAAGATTCCATCTTTAGAACCAGGCATGTCACCAATGGAAATTTGGTCAAACGAAGCGCAAGAGCGTTATGTATTGGCCATCCGTCCAAGTTCTTTAGAATTATTTGAATCAATCTGTGCGCGTGAGCGTTGTCCGTTTGCAGTATTGGGTGAAGCGACAGAAGCGCGTCATTTAACGGTTGAAGATCCACTGTTCAATAACAAAGCTGTAGATATGCCAATGCAGGTCTTGTTAGGTGGTACGCCACGCATGAGCCGTTCTTATGAAAGCATTGAGCGTCAAGGTGATGATTTTGATGCAGCTCAAGTTACTGATCTGAAAGATGCGATTTACCGTGTCATCAAGAATCCAACTGTTGCGTCCAAATCATTCCTAATCACGATTGGTGACCGTTCAATTACAGGTATGGTTGCACGTGATCAGTTGGTTGGCCCATGGCAGGTGCCTGTTGCAGATGCAGCAGTAACCACTACCAGCTTGCAAGGCTTTACAGGTGAAGCAATGGCGATGGGTGAACGTCCACCTGTAGCTTTATTAAACCCTGCAGCATCTGCGCGTTTGGCAGTGGCAGAATCTATTTCCAATATCATGTCAGCCAAAATTGACCAGATCAGCGACATTAAATTATCTGCAAACTGGATGGCAGCAGCAGGTCAAAAAGGCGAAGACCAAGCTTTGTTTGAAGGTGTAAAAGCCATTGGTATGGAAATGTGTCCTGCGCTAGGAATTGCAATTCCAGTAGGTAAAGACTCATTGTCTATGCGTACCACTTGGAATGACGAAGGTGTTGATAAATCTGTAACTTCACCAATGTCAGGTGTAATTACTGCATTTGCACCAGTGACCGATGTACGTAAAACACTAACCCCTGAATTGAAAAATACCGATTCAGTATTGGTACGTATTGACTTGTCTAAAGGTCAGTTCCGTTTAGGCGGTTCAATTTTAGCGCAAGTTTATAAAGCTATTGGTTCAGTAACACCAGATGTCGATAACTTTGACGAATTCAAAGCATTCTTTGCTTTGGTACAAGACTGGAATAACCGCGGCTTGATTCAAGCTTACCATGACATCGGTGATGGTGGTTTATTGGCAACTGTGACAGAAATGATGTTCGCTTCGCGTTTAGGCGTAGCGCTTGAAGATCAATCTGTTGCGGCATTGTTTGCTGAAGAAATTGGTGCAGTACTACAAATTTCTAAAGCGGATTGGGCTGACTTAGTTACTGAAGTTGCTGCATCTACTCTGAAAGATGCAATTTCGGTAGTCGGTACAGTTAATAACACCGACCAACTTGCTGTAAATGGCTTAGTGCTTGAGCGTGCTGATTTGCAAACGGCTTGGAGTGAAGTATCACACCAAATCCAGCGTTTACGTGACAACTCAGAAACTGCTGATCAAGAATTTGCCTTGATTACAGATAAGAACCACAAAGGCTTAATTGCTCAACCGACATTTGACTTAAATGAGCCAGTTGAAGCGCCATACATCAACACACGTCGTCCTAACATGGTGATTTTACGTGAACAAGGCGTAAACGGTCATGTAGAAATGGCGGCAGCATTTGACAAAGTCGGCTTTAACACCGTTGACGTACACATGAGTGACTTGCTTGCAGGGCGTGTCGATTTAGACGACTTTGAAGGCTTGGTTGCGTGTGGTGGTTTCTCTTACGGTGACGTCTTAGGTGCGGGCGGTGGCTGGGCAAAGTCAGTCTTGTTTAACCCGAAATTACGTGACCAGTTTGAGAAATTCTTTAACCGTCAAGAAACATTCTCACTGGGTATCTGTAACGGTTGTCAAATGTTGTCACAATTAGCACCACTCATTCCAGGTGCAGAAGCGTGGCCACGTTTCCATCGTAATACCTCAGAAGTGTTTGAAGCGCGTAGCGTTAATGTACGCGTGGAAAAATCGAATTCTGTATTATTGCAAGATATGGAAGGCTCGATTTTACCAATCGCGGTGGCGCATGGCGAAGGTCGTGTCGTTGCACCTGAAGCTAATTTGGCAGCCTTAAATGCAGGTAACCAAGTGATTTTACGTTATGTCGATAGCCACGGAAATGCGACTCAACATTATCCAATGAACCCGAATGGTTCGCCAGAAGGTATTTCAGGCGTAACTTCAAAAGATGGTCGTGCAACAATTATGATGCCGCACCCTGAACGTAATTTCCGTGCGCTTCAACATTCTTGGAAACCTGAAGAATGGACTGAAGATGGTGCATGGTTACGTATGTTCCGCAATGCGCGTAAATTTATTGGTTAAGATTTCACTCGCTTAATCTATAGCAGTCAGCCACCTTCGGGTGGCTGATTTTTTTGCTGTGAATATGCAACTTTTATATAGACGTGCATGTTTCCACCTAAATGAATCGTCGGCTTGCTGTTCAACAATTCTGCATTAATCTCAACAATCATAGTCATCCTAGACAACTCAAGCTATCATAAACAAGCAAACACACATGGGATGGCTTTATGAAAATCATTGCAGATGAAAATCTGGCATATACCGATTATTTCTTTGCAGATTTGGCAGAAATAGAGCACAAGGCTGGACGCCGTCTAACGCATCAAGATGTGCAAGATGCTGATGCGCTGCTAGTTCGTTCCGTCACCCAAGTGAATGCAGCATTGATTCAACAGACCGCGCTTCAATTTATTGGCAGCGCGACCATTGGCACAGACCACCTTGATATCCCAGCCATCGAGCAGCAGGGCATTGCATGGTCAAATGCGGCAGGTTGTAATGCGCAGGCGGTGAGTGAGTATGTGATTACCGCATTGCTTCATCTCGAGCCTGAATTACTACATGCCAATCAAAACTTTAAACTTGGCATTATTGGACTGGGCAATGTCGGCTCGCGCTTGGTCAAAATGGCACAATTATTAGGTTGGGATGTCATCGCATACGATCCATTTGTGCAGTTGCCCAATGTGCAGCAATGTGACTTAGATGCACTATTACAACAGGCAGATGCAATTTCCATTCATGTGCCATTAACAGAAACTGGTGAACATCCTACTCATCATTTAATTAATGCAGCGCGTTTGGCATGTATGAAGCCTCAAGCCATTCTGATTAATTCAGCGCGTGGGCCAGTGGTAGAAGAAGCGGCTTTAATGCAGGATATTCAACATACTCAGCGTTTAGTGGTATTAGATGTTTTTGAATATGAACCTGAAATCTCTGCAGAATTATTAGATTTGCTTGCTTTGGCAACCCCGCATATTGCAGGGTATAGCCTAGAAGGCAAGGCACGCGGCACACAAATGATTTATCAGGCTTTTTGTGAAAATTTTGGTTTAGATGCCACAAAACAATTTGAAACTCAATTGCCAAGCTGCGCGCAATATTTCAAAACCCAAGATTTGAAAAATAGTCTGCATGCACATTTAAGTCAAATTTATGATATTGCACAGGATGATGCCAATTTACGTGCCTGTGTCAAAGCGGGCAAAGTTGAGCAGCAGGCTTTTGATCATTTAAGAAAAACCTATCCTCTGCGTCGTGAATGGGCAGCACACGGAGGCCCGCAAGCATGAGTTCAAATCTCCAATATCAACCAACTTGCGACTTAAACAGCATGCGCGCACGTGCACAATTGTATGCACAAATACGCCAGTTTTTTGCGAAACGTGAAGTACTTGAAGTTGAAACGCCAATTTTGTCACAGGCAGGAGTGACAGATGTGCATTTGGCTTCAGTACAAGCACAGCGCCATGTGCAGGGCAAATTGCATACGCACTATTTACAGACCTCACCTGAATTTGCCATGAAGCGTTTATTGGCCAGTGGTAGTGGTGCTATTTATCAAATTTGCAAAGTCTTTCGTGATGATGAGCATGGACGTAAACACAACAGCGAATTTACCATGTTGGAATGGTATCGTCCCGAATTTAGCCTGAAAGAGCTTATGTTTGAGGTGACAGATTTACTTAATCTGACGTTAAAACAACGCTTTGGCGAAGTACGTCCAACAGTGTTGAGTTATAAACACGCATTTATGGATCGTTTGGATTTAAATCCTTTACAGGCAAGTCTGCAACAATTGAAAGACTGCTGTCATCGTGTGGGTTTGCATCTGGATTTGGGTGATGACCGTCTAGGCTACATCGACCTATTGTTTTCACATTTTGTAGAACCAAGTTTGGGCTTTGATGCTCCTGTATTTTTAACCGATTTTCCACCTGAATTAGCATCTTTGGCTAAAACCAGAACAGATGATGATGGGGAATTGGTCGCAGCCCGTTTTGAGCTATATATCGAAGGTTTAGAGCTTGCCAATGCCTATGATGAATTGATTGATGCTACTGTGCTGCGTTCTCGTTTTGAAGCCGATAATGCAGAACGCGCACAACTTGGTTTACATGTGATGCCAATTGATGAATATTTATTGGCTGCGTTGCCGAACATGCCTGAATGTTCAGGTATCGCCTTGGGCATAGATCGCTTATTGATGATTGCAACTGAGCAGATGCGTTTAGAGCAAGTGATTAGCTTTCCTGCGCAGCTTGCCTAAAAGCAAAAGACAGTTTCTTATTTCAAGAAGGATTTATTTGAGCTAAAAAGCCGTAGCTTCTATATTTTAGAAGATTACGGCTTTTCGATCAGAAATTTAGGCTGACTTAAATAGGTTAAGAATGATAGATCAAAGAACGCATGTAATGACGTTCTATAGACTTAAATAGCCTAAGCAGTAGCAGCCAAGTGACGTGCCTTTAATTGCTCAATCGCTTTAATGCGTCGTTCAATCAGCATTTCACCAATATCGGGGCCTTGGACATCGGCAGGTAAGTCTTGCGCCTTAATGCTGCGTACCACTTGAATCGCTTCCAAAATATAGCTCGCTTGCGGATAGTCACGATCTTCCAAACCTAAACGCCCACGAGAGTCACATTCACAGGCTTGTACAAAGGCTTCTACACGCTCAGGACGACGCAAGACATCCAAACGCTGTAATAAGCGCCATAACGTGCCAGGCTTTAAGCTCAATGCTTGGTGGCATTTTAAATGCTCTTTACATACAGCAAGTGCAAGTTGTTTGGTATTGGTCGGTACGCGCAGGCGTTCACACACTTCCGTTACAGGTCGAATCCCACGTTCTTCATGCATAATGTGCCGTGGTAATTCATCGGCAGGGGTCAAGGCCTTGCCTAAATCATGCAATAACACTGCAAAGCGTACATCGAGTGAGTAATTGGCACGACAGGCTTGTTGTAGTGACATCATGGTGTGCACACCACTGTCAATTTCAGGGTGATATTCAGGACGCTGTGGAATACCGAATAAAGCATCTAATTCAGGAAATAAAACTTTTAAAGCACCACAGGCACGCAATGTTTCAAAATAAACATCGGCACGTGCTTCCATTAAGGCACGTGAAGTTTCTTTCCATACGCGTTCAGGTGTCAGCGCATGTAACTCACCAGATTCTGCCAATTCTTGCATTAATAACAAGGTTTCAGGGGCAACCACAAAGCCTAAAGCATGATAACGTGCCGCAAAACGGGCAATGCGCAGTACTCGTAACGGGTCTTCTACAAATGCATTGGATACATGGCGCAGCACTTTATTGCACAAATCTTGCTGTCCACCGTAAGGGTCGTAGACATTGCCATCGCTATCCATTGCCATGGCGTTAATGGTTAAGTCACGGCGGATTAAATCTTCTTCTAGAGTCACGCTTGGGTCGGTATGAAATTCAAAACCGTGATAACCATGTCCAGATTTGCGCTCTGTACGAGCAAGTGCATATTCATCTTTGGTTTCAGGATGAAGAAAAACAGGGAAATCTTTGCCCACAGGTTGAAAACCTTGAGCCAAAAGTTGTTCGGGCGTTGCGCCAACCACAACATAATCTTTTTCGTGATAGGGATGCCCGAGTAAGTGATCTCGAACTGCACCGCCTACTAAATAAACTTGCATGAAAAAACCTCTATTCTTCAAGCAATCATGCTACAGAATAGAGGTTTTCTCAAGTCTATAATTCTGAGTCAGTCACTCAGAAATATAGGTTTATGCTTTAACTTGTGCTGTTTGTTGAATTTCAGCAACAGTGAGTGCAGTCATATTCACAACACGACGTGTCGTTGCAGTCGGAGTCAAAATATGTACAGGTTTTGCTGCACCTAACAAGATAGGGCCAATCGTAACATTGTTACCTGAAGTCGATTTCAACAAGTTAAATGAAATATTGGCAGCATCTAAGTTCGGCATAATCAACAAGTTTGCAGAACCTTTGAAGCGTGAGTTCGGGAAAGCAAAATGACGGATATTTTCGTCTAATGCTGCATCACCGTGCATTTCACCTTCAACTTCAAGCTCAGGTGCAATCTCACTCAAGATTTCAAAGACTTTACGCATTTTTTGTGCGCTAGAGTCTTGTTGGTCAGAACCAAAACTTGAGTGAGAAAGTAGAGCAACGCGTGGTGTCATACCAAAACGGCGTACTTCTTCAGCCGCTAAAAGTGTCATTTCAGCCAACTGTTCAGCAGTTGGGTTTGTGTTGACATAAGTGTCGGCAATGAACAAGTTGCGATCTTCAAGCATCAATGCGTTAAGGGTAAAGAAGTTAGTACGACCTTCTTTTAGACCAATCACATTTTTTACGAAATCAAGGTGAATGTCGTAGCTTGAATAAGTACCACATAACATACCATCGGCTAAACCATGCTTCACTAACATTGCTGCAATGAGGGTAGAGCGACGACGTGCTTCACGCTGCGCGTATTCAGGTGTAACGCCTTTACGCTGCATGATGGTGTAGTAATCATCTGCAAATTTTTCGTAGTTAGGGTTGTTTTCCTGGTCTACTATTTCCATATTCACGCCATGTTCAAGACGTAAACCTAACTTTTTGATGTTCGCTTCAATTACTGAGGTACGACCTACAAGGATTGGTTTAGCCAAGCCTTCATCCACTGCAATTTGTACTGCGCGAAGGACGCGTAAGTCTTCACCTTCTGCATAAGCAATACGTTTAGGATCAGTTTTTGCTTGAGCAAAAATAGGCTTCATCATAAATGCCGAGTTATATACAAACTCAGACAAACGCTGACGGTATGCAGAGAAGTCTTGAATTGGACGACTTGCTACACCTGAATCCATTGCTGCCTGAGCAACTGCAGGTGCAATTTCAAGAATTAAACGCTGATCAAGTGGGCGTGGAATTAAATAGTCACGACCAAATGATGCAGATTTTTCACCATAAGTTGCTGCATCTGCTTCAATGTGTGCCATGCGTGCAATTGCGTGTACACAAGCAATTTTCATTTCTTCGTTGATGGTAGTTGCGCCAACATCTAATGCACCACGGAAAATATACGGGAAGCAAAGTGCGTTGTTAACTTGGTTCGGATAATCCGAACGACCTGTTGCCATAATCACATCTGGACGTACTTCATGCGCATGTTCAGGCAAGATTTCTGGGTCTGGGTTAGCCAAAGCAAAGATAATTGGATTTTCAGCCATTTCTTTGACCATAGCTTTGGTCAAGATACCCGCTGCAGAAAGACCAAGGAACATATCCGCACCGCTAATTACATCAGCAAGTTGCGTTCCTTCAATGTCTTGCATATAGCGTTTTTTCGAGTCATCCAAACCTTCACGTTTGGTGGTGATTAGACCACGCGAATCCGCAACAATGATATTTTCTTTTTTCGCGCCCAATGCACATAACAGGTCTAAACAAGACAGTGCGGCTGCACCTGCACCTGAAGCAACGATTTTGATTTCTTCAATTTTCTTGCCGTTAAGTAACAAGGCATTGAGTAGGGCAGAACCTACAATGATTGACGTACCGTGTTGGTCATCGTGGAACACAGGAATATTCATGCGTTCACGAAGTTTTTGCTCAATGTAGAAACATTCTGGCGCCTTGATGTCTTCAAGGTTGATACCACCAAAAGTTGGTTCTAATGCTGCAACAATATCTACAATTTTGTCTGGATCATTTTCAGCAATTTCGATGTCAAATACATCGACACCAGCAAACTTTTTAAAGAGTACGCCTTTACCTTCCATCACAGGTTTAGACGCCAAAGGACCGATATTACCTAAACCTAATACTGCTGTACCGTTACTAACGACAGCAACCAAGTTACCGCGAGCGGTATAAAGTGCAGCTGTTGAAGGATCACGTTCAATCTCTAAACATGGTGCTGCGACACCTGGTGAGTAAGCGAGCGCTAAGTCACGTTGGTTGACCAGCTGCTTACTTGGAGTAACGCTGATTTTTCCTGGTGTTGGAAATTCGTGATAGTAAAGTGCCTGCTGTTTTAATGATTGATCGTCCATCTGAATCTCGTGTGTGACAAGTTGGCCAGCGATGCTGGTGGTTTTTTTATGAATCTTATCGAATATACCATTACTTGCCCCCTTAGCACAGACGTCACTGTTTATTTTTAGAACAAACTTAGAGCTTTTGGGTCTAGTTTCAGATTAAGGAGCGATAAGCGCGCGATACTAAATTGGCTTTTAGAAATTGGGTCGCTTCACTTTCAGGCAAAGGCCTAGAGAATAAATACCCCTGCGCAATATCACAATTTAAATTCTGCAAATATTGCAGTTGTTGCTCAGTTTCAATCCCTTCAGCCACCACACTCATGCCCATGGCTTTGCCCATAGCAATCATGGCACTAACAATGGCTTCTTGTTTGGTATTCCCAATTTTAGAAACAAAGCTACGGTCTATTTTTAAACTGTCAATTGGGAAGTCTGTTAAGTAAGAAAGTGAAGAATAGCCTGTACCAAAATCATCTAAGGCGATATGAATATCACGTTGTTTAATTTCATCTAATAAAGACTTCACGGTTGTGGAGTTTTCCACTAAAGAGGATTCGGTAATTTCTAATTCTAAGCTTGCACCTGAAATTTGATAGGTATTAATCGCATCATCTAAATCTTGCAGCAATTGACCACGTTGCAGTTGTTGTGCAACTACATTAACCGATACTTGGATATGATCAAAACCTAACAGATTCCATTCACGAATTTGCTTGGCAGTTTGTTGAATTACAACCCGACCAATATCGGAAATTAAACTGGTTTGTTCCGCAATAGGAATAAATAGGTTGGGTGGAATAATGCCTTTGGTTGGATGCTGCCAGCGCACCAATGCTTCAAACCCGATCACCTGATAATTATGGAAATCAATTTTAGGTTGATAATATACAATTAATTCATCATTTTTAATGGCTTGGCGTAAGTCACGCTCTAAATGTACATCCTGCTCTAGCAGTTTGGTGTTGTCTAAAGTGTAATATTTAATGGTATTGCCACCTAAACGCTTAGCCTCAGACAAGGCTTGTTCAGCACAATTATTTAGATAATCCAACTGGCGTCCATGTTCAGGATAGAGGGAAACCCCCATCGATAGGGTAATAATATGTTCTTGTCCCTGCACATTAAACGGCAAATTAAAGGCTTTGGCGATGCGTTCACAGTGCTGCTGTATAGAAGGGCGAATATGAGAAATTTCATACACAATTGCAAAATCATCGCCATTTAAGTGCGCGACAAACAGCGCTTCGGCATTGGTGATGCGTAAACGCTGCGCCACTTGACGGAGTAATTCATCGCCACCATTATTGCTTAAATATTCATTTAAAGGTCTGAAACGGTCAATATTGAGTCGAATGACCGCCAATTGCTGCAATGAATCTTGCTGCGAAATAAGATATTGATGTAGTTGATAATTATAGTAAAAGCGATTAGGCAAGTCGGTCAGTGGGTCGTAATTTTCTAAATAGGATAGACGCTGTTCTTGTAATTTATGTTCGGTTAAATCAGACACAATCCCAATATAATTAATAATGCGGTTTTGCTCATCTTTGACTGCATTGATATGCAAACGAACTTCTAATTCTTTTCCTGAGCGGAATTTTATACTCTTTTCAGTATGATATTCACCCTTGTTGAGCAATTGTTGAACAATTTCCTCTTGTGTCATGCGTGGATTTGCTTTGTTGGATTTGACTAAATCAAACAGATATTTACCTAAAATATGGTCGCGTTTAAATCCGCTCATTTGTGCATAGAATGGATTGGCTTCAATATAGCGTAGGTTTTCATCTAAAATAAAAATACCTTCGGCTGCCTGTTCAAGTACGCTGGCAGTGAGTTTTAAGCGTTCTTGCCCAATCCGTTCTTGGTGAATGTCACGGCGAATCCCCACCATGCGTAAAGGTTTATTGGTGACAGGATCACGCTCAATCACCCGCCCAATATCATGCACCCAATACCATTGACCTGAACTATGTTGTACGCGATATGTGGCTTGATAGCGTTCAGTTAGACCCCGTAAATGTTGTTTCATGGTTTGGTGAAAGTGCGGAATATCATCAGGGTGAATCAGTTGCTGTAATTTATTCCGATGCTGTTTAGTATTCTCTAAAGGAGTTTGCTGTGCGCCACTACCAAATACAATACTGCGTTGCCGTATATTCCAGTCCCATGCTTTTAGACCTGCGGCTTCATGTGCCAAAATTAAACTATGTTGTTGATTGATTAAATCTTGGTGCGTTTGTTCTAAGTCAAAGGTACGTTCTCTTACTTTTTGTTCTAGCATTTGATTGTTAAATTGCAGTTGAAGTTCAATATCTTTGGACTTGTTCATTTCAACTTGTAATTGTTGGCAGAGTTGATCTGTCCAGCCGACTTGTTGCTCTGCGGCTTTTTTGAGTTGGTCGTTCTTAAAATAGACGCTCGATAAACGACGATGCATGTGCATTGAAGTATTGGCACAAATCAGTAAGGTAATTAAGGCAAAATTTGTCGCGAGAAAAAAGAAAGCGGAAGTTTCGGAGTGAACTAAAAACTGTGCGACAATATAGGGTGTAATCACTGGAATGAATACCCAGCAAAAATAACTCAAGCGCTGCGTTAAAAAGGTGAGGGCAAAGGTTTGACTCACAATAATTAATAAGGCCGCTAAAATAATCGCTTCATAGTTGCTCAGTTCAGGGTTTTGCTGAGGTAAAAAGTAATACAGTAAACTTACCCCAACCGCGATTGCTGTTCCGATCAAGAAACACACCAATTTTAACCAACGATGTGCTTGTTGGAGTTGATATTGTCCCGCTTTAAAGTGAACTGCTGTGAGCAGTAAACACGAACCAATGGTCAGTTCAGTGAGAATAAACCAGATATTGAGGTAGGGTGATGAATGTGAGAAAGAAATTTGATAAATAAAAAACACATACAGGCAAACAATCAGGATGCTGACCAAAAAGAA
Source organism: Acinetobacter sp. YH12099 (assembly GCF_013419195.1). Classification (NCBI taxonomy): domain Bacteria; kingdom Pseudomonadati; phylum Pseudomonadota; class Gammaproteobacteria; order Moraxellales; family Moraxellaceae; genus Acinetobacter; species Acinetobacter sp. YH12099. Next base: position 15,476 of record NZ_VPAP01000012.1, read on the forward strand.
TCGAATAAGCCGAATGGTATTGGTGATTTGCGCAGCATCTAAGTATTGCTGCAACAATTCATCTTGAGCGTCTGACATACTTCCCCAAAATCTAGTTAAATGATTCCAACATTTATATTTTCTTAAATAACATCACGTTCATGCATAAAATATTGCTGTTTTGTGTTTAAATTTTATGCAAATTTTTTAATATATTGTTCGAGATTAATCCTGTACTTTATAAATTGCAATGTTATTGGCAATCGATTTCTGTAAAAACGGATAAATTACTCAGCCAAGCGATAATTTAAGAGAGCTAAAGCAACCACAGGTGCGGTTTCAGTGCGTAATACCCGAGTACCAATACACCAGTTTTGAAAGCCAACCGCATTGGCAGCGCTAATTTCTGTTTCGCTTAAACCACCTTCAGGCCCAATTAATAAAGCCAAATCTTTACTGACATTGTTTAGCACATCTACTTGATCTTTATTCGGTGCTAACACTAATTTGGTGGTAGGAAGGTCACTATTCAGCCAGTCCTCTAAACGTAGTGGGGCTAAAATTTTCGGTACGATATTCATGCCACATTGTTCACAGGCTGCAATGGCAATACCTTGCCAATGATCTAATTTTTTTTGATCGCGGTCATATTTTAAGCGCATTTCACAGCGTTCAGAGGTGAGCAACTGAATGTTAGTCACGCCAAGCTCTACCGCTTTTTGAATCGCATAATCCATACGATCGCCTTTGCTCATTACTTGTCCTAATAAGGCGCTAAAGCTTGGGATGCGATTGTCTGGATTAAAACTTTTAATCTGCACTTGCGCTGTTTTTTTGGTAACTTCAACCAGTTCCACTTCATATTCACCACCTTGCCCATTGAACAAGGTGGCGGTTTCACCGACTTGTGCGCGTAGTACTTTCACCCAGTGATGAAATACTGTTTCAGTCAGTTCAACTTGCGTATCTACTACTAATTCAGCCTCAATATAAAAACGGGGCATAGGGATTACTCGTTCAAGTCAATAAATATGAAAAATACAGCTTAAGCCAAACCAAGATCTGTCACTAATTGACGAGTCGGTTCGGTGTTGTTCATGGTGTAAAAATGCAAACTTGGTGCACCACCTGCAATCAGGCGTTCGCACAGTTTAATAATCACTTCATGACCAAAGGCTTTGATTGAAGCTGTGTCATCACCATAGGTTGCTAATTGCTTACGAATCCAGCGTGGAATTTCTGCACCTGTACCATCTGCAAAGCGAATTAAATTGCTGGCATTGGTAATCGGCATAATGCCAGGCGCAACAGGAATATTCACACCTTGCTTTTGAATACGTTCTACAAAGTAAAAGTACGCATCTGGATTAAAAAAGAACTGGGTGATGGCAGCATTGGCACCAGCATTTACTTTGGTGACAAAGTTTTTAATGTCTTGATCAAAGTGGTCTGCTTGTGGATGCATTTCAGGATAAGCCGCAACTTCAATGTGAAAATGATCACCTGAATGTTCACGAATAAAACGCACCAAGTCAGACGCATACGGCAATTCGCCTAAACCAACTTGACCTGAAGGTAAATCACCACGCAAAGCCACAATGCGGTCAATGCCTTGTGCTTTATAAATATCAAGCAATTCAGCAATACGCGCTTTGTCATCACCAATACAAGACAGGTGCGGCGCTACAGGTGTGCCTTTGCCATTGAAGTCGCTAATGGTCGATAAAGTACGTTCACGAGTAGAACCACCTGCACCATAAGTGATAGAAAAAAACTCTGGATTTAAAAGTTGTAATTCTTGATGCACAACTTTGAGTTTTTCTGCACCTACATCGGTTTTAGATGGGAAAAATTCAAATGAAATAGGAACTTGTTTGGTCATGATTAAATCCTTGTTATAAATACTTATTTATATTTTTTCACCTCTCCTAAATCCTCTCTTGCGCTGGGTTTAAAAGCAATGCTTTAAACTTGCTCAGGAGAGGACTTACCCTCGAATACATTCATTAAACAATGAATCATTCCCTCTCCCTATGAGAGAGGGTTAGGGAGAAGGATTAAAAACTTAGTATTTATAAGCATCCGATTTAAACGGACCTTCAACAGCTACACCTAAGTAGTCCGCTTGTACTTGAGTCAATTGTGTTAATACACCACCAAAACCAGCAACCATTGCAGCAGCAACTTCTTCGTCTAGTTTTTTCGGTAAGATTTCAACACGAATTGCCGCTTGTTTTTGATCGGCAGGAAGATCGGCAAATTTCTCTGCAAATAAGTGCATTTGTGCCAATACTTGGTTAGCAAATGAACCATCCATAATACGTGATGGGTGACCTGTTGCGTTACCCAAGTTCACTAAACGACCTTCAGAAAGCAAGATTAAATAATCGTTTTCGTTTTCTGAACGATACACTTGGTGTACTTGTGGCTTCACTTCAACCCACTTATAACCACGTAAGTAGTTGGTGTCGATTTCAGTATCGAAGTGACCAATGTTACATACAACAGCGCCTGCTTTAAGTGTATCTAGCATTGCTGCGTCGCACACGTGATAGTTACCTGTTGTAGTCACAATCAAGTCAGTATTTTCTAAAAGCTCTAGGTTGACGTCTGCTTTATTGCCTGTTTGTACGCCATTCTTGTACGGAGATACAACTTCGTAACCATCCATACATGCTTGCATTGCACAAATTGGGTCAATTTCAGAAACACGAACAATCATGCCTTCTTGACGTAAAGATTGTGCAGAACCTTTACCTACATCACCATAACCAATAACCAATGCACGACGACCAGACAATAACATGTCTGTACCACGTTTAATCGCATCGTTGAGTGAGTGACGGCAGCCGTATTTATTGTCGTTTTTAGATTTAGTCACAGAGTCGTTGACGTTAATTGCAGGCACTTTTAAAGAACCATCTTTCCACATTTCAATTAGACGTTGTACGCCCGTAGTGGTTTCTTCAGTAATGCCGTGAATGCGCTCTAATAATGCAGGATATTTTTCGTGAACAAGTGCAGTTAAGTCACCGCCATCGTCCAAAATCATGTTGGCATCCCATGGTGTGCCATTTACATTAATTTGTTGTTCAAGACACCATACATATTCTTCTTCAGTTTCGCCTTTCCAAGCAAAAACAGGCACACCTGAAGCAGCAATTGCTGCAGCAGCGTGGTCTTGAGTAGAGAAGATGTTACAAGAAGTCCAACGAACTTCTGCGCCCAATTCAACTAGCGTTTCAATTAAAACAGCAGTTTGAATGGTCATGTGGATACAGCCGAGAATTTTCGCGCCTGCAAGAGGTTTTGCAGCTGAGTAGCGCTTACGCAAACCCATAAGGGCTGGCATTTCTGCTTCTGCAAGTTTGATTTCTTTACGACCAAAATCAGCTAGTGTGATATCGGCAACTTTATAATCTGTAAATGAAGCATTAACCGCGTTCATCACGATCTCCTTATAAAAAACAATTGATCATTCAGTTCGCGGATGCCGTTTCTTGCATAGCAAACGCGTTGCTATGCTGGTCGAGCCTGGCGATTTTACATTTCGTGCCTGTAAAACGTCGCAGCATCCCTCGACTAGCGCGATATTGTACTTGGAAATTGATTCAGTTCCAATCATGTTTTGTTTATTATCACTACAAACATATTTTTGAGATTGAATGATGGCTTTAGAGCTTCCTCAAGAGTTGGCAAATTTAGAAGCCAACGGCGGGATTTACGCAGTGTGGATGTTGCTACGACACTTAGGAATTGATGCCGATATTCAACAATTGATTGAAGTGTGTGGTTATACGCCAGAGCAGGGCACAACCACAATTGGTTTGGCTGTTGGACTGAAAAAGTTTGGCTTTAATGTGCAGTTTTATACTGACCCTGACCCAGATTTACAAGATGCAGAAAAGTTAAGTTATGCCGAAGCTGAACAGCTTAAATTGCCTGTATTGGCGGCAATCGGCTATCAGCAAATTCAGCACGCATTTGATGAAAATAAATTTGTAATTGTCTACTACGACACTTTAGAAGGCGTGGGCAATCACTCATTGCTATATTCTATTGATGATGCTGAAATTTGTTTCTTTGACAGTTTTGAGCCGATGCCTGCGGCTGTGTTTGAACAACAGCGTCAGCAAGAGGGCATTTGCAGACAAGTAATTGTGGTCGAAGTCTAAGTGTTATTCAAAGTCTAAGCTTTATTCAATGACGATTCGAGTCATGCAAAAATTGTCTAGCCCATCAATTGATTGGCTAGACAAATAAATTACTCCGCTGCATCGGCTTTTTGTGTCCAATATTCAGCTTTATTTTCGTCAGCATCTACACCCAAAGCATTTGCATAAATAAAAGCAAGGTCACGCATGGCTTGTACTTCGCCCAATTCTGCTGCTTGCTGTACCAATGCCACAGAGCGAGCGACATCTTGTTCAACCACATCACCACGACGGTAGTAGCCTGCCAACTCTAAAATAGCGGCAGGGTGTTGTGCATCACTGGCTTTTTTGAGCCAGACAAAAGCATCTTCAAAATGTTGTTTAGCATCTTCAGGGTCATCTTCTAGAACATCTTTGGCATATACGGTATAGCCTTCACCAAGCCAATACATGGCTTCGATATGTCCGTTTGCGGCAGCTTTGAGCGCCCATTGTTCGGCAAGTTCAATATCTTCATTAAAATCGCTTTGCATATACAGCACCGCCATTTCAAATTGGGCATCGGCTTGTCCTGCAATGGCGCGGTTCATTAGCGCAGGGGAGATTGAAACAGATTCTGACATAATGTCATCCAGCAAAATTACAACATAAGATTGTGCGATAGCCTAAAAGGTCTGCTGGGAAAAAGCCATCTTCGGTGTGATTTTTTTAAAAAATTAGGGTTAATTGATCATGCGTTTATGCAGACAATAACAAAAAATCACTTGAGCCATATCGTCAAGTTTCAATATGCTGAATGTTAAACATGGTCATAATGAGAACAATAAGATGGCAAATTTTTTAACTGCTGAACAAGCAAAAGTTTATTCAGATCATGCCAAGCTAGATATTGAATTATATAAGCAGCGTTTGGCGTCTTTAATCGAAGAGAATGCCAAGCAGGGCAATACCGCAGTTTTTACTGTGCTGCCAAAACATTTACCTTTAGAAGATATTCGAAATTTATCGGCACAGCTGACTGATTTGGGTTATCAGGTGCGCTTTGAGTTAAATGAGTTCTTTTATAGCTTTAATGTGTATTGGATTTAAAACTCAACTCTACCGACATTTCACCAAATAGTTTTAGTGAAATGTCGAGCGTTTATATTTTTTGATTTAGATTGCGTTTAAGTATTTGCAGTATGTTCTGCCAAAACTTCCAACGCTGCGCGAAAAGCTTCCTGAGTTGCAGGTGCGCCACAATAAGGCAAGCTGTGTAACAAGACTTCCTGAATTTCTTCGACACTTGCCCCGTTATTTAGCGCACCACGAATATGTCCTTTAAGCTCTGTCGGGCTTTTTAAAGCAGTTAAAAAGGCGATAGTAATTAAGGAACGATATTTGCGTGGTAACACACCTTCACGTTGCCAAGTTGAACCCCATGCATGTTCATTAATCCAGTCCTGCAAAGGTTGGGTAAATGGTACAGTGTTGTCCTGTGCGCGTTTTACAAAGCTTTCGCCCATGACTTCAGTGCGAACTTTTAAGCCATTGTCATAGTCTTGTTGTGACATTTTACTATCCCTGTTTTATTGTTTGAGCTCGGTGTATAGATTAAGTGCATAGATTAACAATTTATGGCGATGACACCATGCGCACTTGGTCGTAGACCATCAAAAAATATTCACATCTATCTATTTTTAATATATCCACAAGGTATAAAAAACCCCGAACATAAAGTCGGGGCTGTTTTAGCTTTATCGCAAATTTTGAAATAAGCGAGTGTTAAGCTTCAATGGTTTGCACGCTAATTTTTTTAGCAGGGTCGGCTTTACGACGTACTGTTGGTACAGGTTCACCATAATATTGACGGTCTGCAAAATAACTTGAACGTACCATTGGCGCAGCCCAAATATTTTTAAAACCTAACTTTTGACCATGCGCTGTATAACGCTCAAATTCTTCAGGTGTTACAAAGCGGTCAATTGGCGCATGTTCTTTAGATGGCTGTAAATATTGACCAATGGTCACATAATCTACATCGTGCGCTTTAAGATCATCTAACAGTGCAATAACTTCTTCTTCAGATTCTCCAAAACCTACCATCAAACCGCATTTGGTTGGAATATCTGGGCAATATTCTTTAAACATTTTCAGCAAGTTCAAAGAGTGCTGATAGTCTGAACCCGGACGCATGGCTTTATATAAGCGTGGCACAGTTTCAATGTTGTGGTTAAAAACATCTGGCGGACATTCGGTCATAATGCGTAGTGCAATATCCATACGACCACGGAAGTCTGGCACCAAAATTTCTAACAACGTATTTGGGCTTAAAGAGCGGGCTTCTTTAATACAATCGACAAAATGTTGTGCACCACCATCTAACAAGTCATCACGGTCTACAGAGGTGATCACGGCATATTTTAAGCCTAAGTTGGCAATGGTTTCTGCCATGTGACGAGGTTCTTCAGGATCTAGTGCATTTGGACGACCATGCGCAACATCACAAAACGGGCAGCGACGGGTACAAATATCACCCATGATCATAAAGGTTGCTGTACCACCACCAAAGCATTCTGGAAGGTTTGGACAAGCGGCTTCTTCACAAACGGTGTGCAATTTTTGCTGACGCAAAGTGGTTTTAATACGTTGAACTTCTTCTGGTGCCGTCATTTTGACCCGAATCCAGTCAGGTTTACGAGGCGTTTCAACCGTAGGAACAACTTTTACAGGAATACGTGCGACTTTTTCAGCACCACGAAGTTTGACACCCTGTTCTGGTTTACGGTTTGCAGACATATTCAACTTTTCCACTGTTTTTGAAAGGGGAGAGATTTAGTGTAGGCTAGATTTTACGTGAAATAGAGTCTGATTAAACCGAATCTAAGTGCAAAAGTAAAATGTCACCTTAACTTCATCATAAGACGGTTATTATAACGAAATTGTGCTTAAATTGGGTAAAAACGATATTCATATAAAAAATGTGGTTATCACGTAATATATGCACAGTAAATACAGAAAATTCAAAAGATTTACGTCATAATATAGCCCATTGAAAAGACAGATTTAAAGAAAAGGAGCGTTGAATGCCACGTAAAAAAGAGGTCGTTAGTGGAACTTTCGTGAAGTACGATGCGGTTGTTCTCGGTTCAGGCCCTGCGGGTGAAGGCGCGGCAATGAAACTTGCCAAATCTGGTAAGCGTGTTGCGATTGTAGATGTTCGTGAGCAGCTTGGCGGTAACTGTACCCATGTGGGTACCATTCCAAGTAAAGCATTGCGTCAGACAGTGTCGAATATTATCCGTTATCGCCGTGACCCAATGTTTAAAAAAATGGGCGATTGGCGTCAGTTCACCATGAAGCAAGTGTTGCAAAGTGCGCATAAAGTTATTCAGCAGCAAGTTGAAACGCACTCTCGCTTTTATGACCGTAATGAAATTGCGATTTATCATGGTCGTGCTTATATCCAAGATAAAAATACGGTCTTGGTATTTGGTGCAGATGGCATTAAAGAAACCATTATGTGTCAGCAAATTGTGATTGCGACAGGTAGCCGTCCATATCGTCCAGAAATGTTGGATTTCAACCATCCACGTGTATTTGATTCAGACAAAATTTTGGATTTGGATTTCTCGATTCAAAAAATTATTATTTATGGCGCGGGTGTGATTGGTTGTGAATATGCATCCATCTTCATTGGTTTAGATCATAAAGTTGATTTGATTAATACTCAGCACAAATTGCTCAGCTATTTGGATGATGAAATTTCAGATGCCTTGTCATATCACTTGCGTGCGCAAGGGGTGCTGATTCGCCACAATGAGCAAATTGATCATTTAGAAACTTTTGATGATCACGTGGTTTTATATTTGCAAAGTGGCAAGAAAATCAAAGCCGATGCGATTTTGTGGTGTAACGGTCGTTCGGGTAATACCGATGGTTTAGGTCTTGAAAATGTCGAACTTAAGCCAAACAGCCGTGGTCAGTTAACAGTCAATGATCAATATCAAACCGAAGTAGAGAATATTTATGCTGCGGGCGATGTAATTGGTTGGCCTTCGTTGGCATCAGCTGCCTATGACCAAGGTCGTTGCGCGGGTGCAAATATGAGTGGCGAAGAAAATGTTGCGCCTGTGACCGATATTCCAACAGGTATTTATACCATTCCAGAAATTTCTTCGATTGGTAAAACTGAGCAGGAATTGACGGAAGAAAAAATTCCTTATGAAGTTGGTCAGGCATCTTTCCGTCATTTAGCGCGTGCGCAAATTACGGGTGATACAGTGGGTGAATTGAAGATTTTATTCCACCGTGACACTTTAGAAGTATTGGGTGTGCATTGCTTTGGTAATAATGCGGCAGAGATTATCCACATTGGTCAGGCGGTGATGAACAGCCCGAACAATACCATTAAGTATTTTGTGGAAACCACATTCAACTATCCAACCATGGCGGAAGCGTATCGTGTGGCGACCTTGAATGGGATGAATCGTTTGTTTTAAGCAGATTCTGCTGACTGCAAAATAGAAAATTTAGAACACCTCATAAGATCATTCTTGTGGGGTGTTTTTTTATTGACTTGCTGTAAGGAAATTTATGCATTGAGGGAAAGTTGATTTGTGGAACATTGAGCGTTAAATATCAATTATGACTGATGCCGCACTGCGTGGCGTTTCGCCATGAAAGACAGCTTCAATATTGTTACCATCAGGATCAAGTACATAAGCTGCATAATAACCAGGATGATAAGCACGTTCATCAGGTTTGCCATTGCACTTGCCGCCATGTGCCAATGCTGCAAGATAGAAAGCATTGACCATTTCACGATTTTTAGCTTGAAAGGCGAGATGATGACGCCCAGTGAGTATGCCTTGTGCGGCAGGACTTTTTACTGAGGAGATAAAAAGTTCATCTGCCCAAAAGTGATCCTTGGCTGTTCCCATAACTGGAATATCCAACACTGCCAAGATGGCGGTATAAAATGCTCGACTTGCTTCAAGGTCACTCACCACAAGATGAATATGGTCAATCAGTCTTCCACGATGCAATTGAATCTGCATAAGACGCTCCATGTCTAAAGCGGAATTTTGAATAGCAAAATAGACTTAATATTTTAGAGATTGGGTTTTAATGCGCACAAAACGCCTGATTAAAATATTCAAACAGTTGTGGCGTTTGCATCCATAAAAAAATCGACAAGCCAAAAAGGGCAGTGATTGCGAGTGTGAGCAATACTTTAAAATTCAATAAAGAATTAATCATGAATGACGTGCTCCTCATCTACCCAAAAATGTACCAAGACCGCAAACGCACTTAAAGCAATAGAAACAATCCAGATAACATTATAGTTACCTGTCAGGTCGTGATTTAAACCGCCAAGCCATCCACCAAAAAAAGAGCCGACTTGGTGTGTGAAAAACACAATGCCACTGAGCATGGTCAGGTATTTAATTCCAAACATATTTGCCACAATACCATTGGTTAAAGGCACTGTAGATAACCACAACAAACCCATAATGATCCCGAATGCATAAATTGTCCAGATGCTTAAAGGCAGGATTAAAAAGGCAATAATGGCAATACCGCGTAGTCCGTAAAGCCACATCAGCAAGTGTGGTTTGGAATAGCGACCACCTAACCAACCCGCCGTATAAGTGCCTACAATATTAAATAAACCCACGAGTGCTAGAAAAACTGTGCCTGTGGTTGCATTAAAGCCATGATCGATTAAGTAGCTAGGTAAGTGAATCCCGATAAACACCACTTGAAAACCACAGACAAAAAAGCCCAAAGCTAAAAACCAAAAGGGTTTATGGTTTTTGGCAATCACCAAAACTTGTTTAAAGCCTAAAGCGGGTTGGCTGACTGAACTTGCATTAGGGTTTTGATACATGGGTGCTTTGAGCATCCATGCCAAAGGAACAATCAAGACAATTAAAATCGCACTGACAATTAATGCGCCCGACCAGCCCACATTTTGTAATAACAATAAGGTCGATGGCAACATAATAAATTGCCCAAACGAGCCTGCAGCACTGGCAATACCCATTGCAAGGCTACGCTTTTCTGGTGGAGCTGCACGACCCACTGCAGAAAGTAATACTGGGAATGATGTCGCAGAAAGAGCCAATCCTAAAATTAAACCCACACTTAAATTTAGCAATAACCCAGTCGAGCTGACGGCCATGAGCAATAAGCCGAGTGCATACAGTGCACCACCAACTGCAACTACAATTTTACTGCCGTATTTGTCTGCAAAAGCACCTGTGATGGGTTGGACTGCACCCCAAATCAGGTTTTGCATGGCAATGGCTAAACTAAAGACATTATGTCCCCAGCCAAATTCATGGCTCATAGGCACCAAATACAAACCAAATGCATGCCGAACCCCAAGCGATAATGCCAAAATAATGGCACTTCCAATTAACATATAAATTAGAGGTTTGGAAAATTGAGCATTCGACATAAGGCATCCACGTATGGCTAACAGCTTGTTATGGTAGTCGATTCAGCCGCAGATCGCGATAAAATAAAATTCATCAAATGATAAAATTGAGTTATTAAGATTGAAACGATTACTTTAATTAAGAAGTACAAGAAAAATAAGACGACCGTAGCCGTCTTAAATTTAGTTGAAAGTGGAAAAGTAAAATTAGAGCTTAAAAGCGCATCCCAAAACCTGCATATGCAATGATCGGATTCACTTCAATATCGGCTTTGGAGTGAATGAGTTCGCCGTGTTTAGCATCGGTCACAGTAATGGTGGTTTCGTTTTTAAGATGTGCATAAGATACAGAACCGACCGCAAACCATTTTTCATTAAAGTCGTAGGTAAAACCGACAGTGGCAACGGGCGCAAAGGCATCGGTGGCATCTAATTCAACTTTAGGATTGGCTGCACTTGGTGTGCCTTCTAAAGATGCGCCCGCTTTTCCTTCTTTAATATTGGCAATCATGTGACCTGCGGCAATCAAGTGCTGCTCAGTACGTGGATTAATTTCTAACTCATTGAAATAGGCATACATCAAACCGACGCCAACATAGGGGCGGAACTTATTTACGCCTGTTTTGCCAAAGTGATATTGAAACTCAAATGCAGGTGTCCATGCTCGGGCAGAAGCAGCAGGGCCATGTGCTGCTAAATCGGTAATGAGAATATCATTTTGTAATTCTAGCTCACCCAACGCACCGCCTAATGGACGTGCAATTGCGGAGAAGGGAGCATAAATTTTCCCTTTGCCTTGCAAATCAACTTTAGGTGGAATACCGCCTTTAACTTCAAAGGAAATATTATCGGTAAAGAAATAGTTGCTGATAATACCCAGTGTGGTGACATCATCTGCTTCTAAACCTGTGCCGGGATTATCCCATTGCTCCAAACCTGAAATTGTGGCTTGTCCACTCATGTTGGCAGGTACGGTAGGCAGTAAATTTAATGCTCCGCTTAATAATACGGGTGGCTCAAAACCGTCACGTAAATTATCTCTTACAGTTTGAGATTGAACCTCACCGACATCGGCTGTGTAGCCGTTGTGAATGGCTGTATTGACCCGAAAAGGTTGTGCTTTGCCTTGTGGCATAACGTGCAGCGCACCTACCGAAACAGAAAAGCGTTTAAAACCATCACCATCTTTTAAACTAAAATAAGGTGAGTTGGCATAACTGATGACTGGCAAACTACTCAGTGCCAAACAGCATAGTGTTTTTTTCATTGTGGAACTCCATGTCCAATTTTGCTTGTTGTTATTTACGGCATTGTTATGCAAGGCATTATGAAATGGACTGGAAAAATAAAACTGTTGTTTTTACAAGATATTTTTTTAAACTTTTGTGAATAACTGGAAAAGTGTGCAGGTGTTTTGTTAAATCCTAAACTGTTGAATACGTGAAAATGCTTGTTTTATTGGATGGCTTTAAAGTTCTATTGGTTTGAAATAAAAAGATTTTATAGAAATTGTATGCGTTGAAATTAATAAAAAAGACCAGTCGGAACTGATCTTTTTGACATACGGGTTAAATTTTTAGCCAATGACAGATTTTGGCTGCAAACACGTTATGCAGTAAAGCGTGATAAATCTTCATCAGGGCGGGCAGTCAGCACTTCCAAGCCATCTTTGGTGACCAAAATGGTGTGTTCAAACTGTGCCGATAATTTGTGGTCTTTGGTCACCACTGTCCATTTATCGCCAAGTAATTTGGTTTGCCATACGCCTGCATTGACCATTGGTTCAATGGTAAAAGTCATACCTTCTTCTAAAATCATGCCTGTGTTGGCTTGACCATAGTGCAATACTTGTGGCTCATCGTGGAAGGTCGTCCCAATACCATGACCGCAATATTCACGCACGACACTAAAGCGTTCAGATTCAACATATTTTTGAATCGCATGACCAATATCACCAATGGTTGAACCGGGTTTAACGGTTGCCATACCGCGATACATCGCTTCTTGGGCAACTTTGCATAAACGATTGGCTAAAATGGAAGTTTCACCACCCACGATATACATCATATTGGTATCGCCGTGGAAACCATCTTTAATGACTGTGACATCAATATTTAAAATATCGCCTTTCTTCAGCACTTTACTTTCTGACGGAATACCGTGACAAACCACATGGTTAACCGATGTGCAAATGGTGTGTTGGAATGCTGGACGACCCGGAGCAGCACCATAACCTAAACAGGCAGGAATAGCTTGTTGTTGATTGACAATATAGTCATGGCAAATCGTATCCAGTTCGAGCGTAGTAACGCCTGGTTTAACGTGTGCTTTGATCATCTCCAAAACTTCTGCCGCCAGTCGTCCTGCCACGCGCATTTTTTCAATATCTTCTGCGGTTTTGATGAGTCGACGAGGTGCTTGATAAGTTGTGTTCATGATCTTTAAAAACTTTTGGAAATTTGTGTGTGACTATGGTATAAATAGCCGCCCATTTTATCAAATGCTTTTTATGAATATGTTTCAAAGAGCTTGGTAAAAGGGAAATTAAAAATCCGCACATATATCGTCACATTACTCTGGGTGCCCTTTGGGGTGGAGAATGCGGATATATGGAGGCCTAACCCAAACTTTAAGGTAAAGAAAATGGCAGATTACAACGTAAGCATGCGCGACCTTCTTCAAGCTGGCGCACACTTTGGTCACCAAACACGTTTCTGGAACCCAAAGATGCGTCAATACATCTTTGGTGCGCGTAACAAAATTCACATCATCAACCTTGAACACACTGTTCCTGCGTTAAATGATGCTTTGAACTTTGCAAACCAATTGGCTAGCAAAAAGAACAAAGTTTTGTTCGTTGGTACAAAACGTGCTGCTTCTGCAATCATCCGTGAACAAGCTCAACGCGCTGGTCAACCGTATGTAGATCACCGTTGGTTAGGTGGTATGTTGACGAACTGGAAAACACTTCGCCAATCTATCAGCCGTTTAAAAGATCTTCAAGTTCAGTCTACTGACGGTACTTTTGCTAAGCTTACTAAACGTGAAGCTTTAGAGCGTAGCCGTGAAATGGAAAAACTTGAGCGCGCTTTAGGCGGTGTGAAAAACATGGGTGGTTTACCTGACGCATTATTCGTAATTGACGTTGATCACGAAGCAATTGCAATTAAAGAAGCTAAAAACTTAGGTATTCCTGTAATCGGTATCGTAGATACAAACTCTAACCCAGACAACGTAGACTACGTTATTCCGGGTAACGACGATGCGATCCGTGCAGTAACACTTTACGCTTCTTCAATGGCTGATGCGATCATTGCTGGTAAAGAATACGCTCAAACTCAAGCCAATGCTCAAGCAAAAGGCGAAGAAGCTCCTGCTTCTGAGGCTTAATGCGTTTTGACGTAAGCTTGTCATTTTTGCGACATGTGATAGTGGCAAAGTAAGCGTCATGTATGCAGACGGCCCAAGAGACACCCTCTGGGCCGTTTCTGTTAAAAAAAGAATTCATTTTCTACCGATTTTAGGAGATAAACATGACTGCAGTTACAGCAAGCATGGTTAAAGAATTGCGTGATCGTACTGGTCTAGCAATGATGGAATGTAAAAAAGCATTAACAGAAGCGGGCGGTGACATCGAATTAGCGATTGACAACCTTCGTAAATCTGGTCAAGCAAAAGCTGCTAAAAAAGCAGGTAACATTGCTGCTGACGGTGCAATCACAATCGTTCAAGAAGGCAACAAAGCGATTCTTTTAGAAGTAAACTGTCAAACTGACTTCGTTGCAAAAGACGAAAACTTTGCTGGTTTCTCTGCGAAAGTTGCTGCTGCTGCTCTTGCTGCAAACGAAACTGATGCTGCTAAAATTGCTGAACTTAAACTTGAAGATGGCGCAACTGTTGAAGAAACACGTGTTGCACTTGTTCAAAAAATTGGTGAAAACATCCAAGTTCGTCGTGCACAAATCGTTGAAGGTGAAAACCTTGCTGTGTACAAGCACGGTTTAAAAATCGGTGTTGTTGTTTCTTACACAGGTGATGCTGCGACTGGTAAAGGTATTGCAATGCACGTTGCTGCATTCAACCCAGTTGCTGTTACTGCTGAACAAGTTCCTGCTGATCTTATCGCTAAAGAGAAAGAAATTGCAGAAGCGAAAGCAGTTGAATCTGGTAAGCCTGCAAACATCGTAGAGAAGATGGTAACTGGTTCAGTTGAAAAATACTTGAACGAAGTTGCGCTTGATCGTCAAATGTACGTAATTGACAACGAGAAGAAAGTTGCTGAAGTATTAAAAGCAACTGGTACAACTGTTGCTCAATTCGTTCGTTTCGAAGTAGGCGAAGGTATTGAGAAAAAAGCAGAAATGAGCTTCGCTGAAGAAGTTGCTGCTGCTCAAGCTGCTGCAAAATAATTTTTACTTAAGGTAAAATATTTTGTAAGGAAAGCCCCAATTTATTTTGGGGCTTTTTTGTGAATATAGATTTTGGCAATATGCAATCGTGGCATAAATATTGAGATGAAGATTAAAGATATTAATTTTAAATCAGTATGTTACGAATAATTGACTTAATCGTATAGGGTGGAATCAGAACAAGAAGGTTATATGGCAAATAAAAAGAATTTAAGCATCGGCGCAATTATTGTAGTGCTAATTGCTGCAATTTTTGGCATAGATTTACAGCAGTTTCAGTCTGAAACATCAAATGAACCATCTACAAGTACTGCTCGCACATCGCAAACTGAAAAAGAGCAGTTAGACGTACAGCGAGATGCGCTGCAAGATGATGCTCAGGGTGTTCAGCTGATTGAACGTGCGTTTGAGCGCAAACAGAGCGATTTACAAGTCCGTGCGAGTGGGCAGGTCATTGCAGTGTTAGCGGATGACAACGAAGGCTCACGTCATCAAAAATTTATTTTAAAACTGAATAATGGGCAAACTGTATTGGTTGCACATAATATTGATCTTGCACCACGAATTACCAATATTGCAAAAGGTGATACTGTTGAGTTTTTTGGTGAATATGAATACTCAGATAAGGGTGGGGTGATTCACTGGACGCATCATGATCCAGCAAATAAACACGTGGGCGGATGGTTAAAACATCAAGGAAGAACCTATCAATAACGGTTCTTCCGATAACGAAAATAGGATATAGCGTTTAAATGCTCATAATGCTGTTTTTACGACGTGTTTTCCAAGAGGGTAGGATTTTACCTAAATAGGCATCCATGCACCAAATTGGGCCAATGAGAAGGAATTGGAGGTCTTTGAAGAATGAAGGCTTTTTCCCTTCAACTTTGTGACCATAAAACTGCCCAATCCACGCCAAAACAAAAATTGCGATATAAAAACCCATTCCAACAGGCAAAACATAAATCAGCCATGCCATTACCAGCATTAATGCTGCCATTGCAACTGCAAGAACCAAGTCTAAACGTGCATAAAAAATAAAACTGAGCACCAGAAGTAATGTTGTTAGTAAAGCGCTGAAATGCGCCAAGATGCCGACAATCGAAAAAAAGATCGTAGGTACGCACACCCAGTGAATTAATTTATTGGTTTTATTTTGATGGCTCTCGCTGTATTCATCTAGCCACTCGCTTACTGTCTTCATGTGCTACTCCTGTAGACCGATCATCCGTTGTTATTGTTTGACTGTCTAAAATATAACTGAGAACAGTGAGGCGGTCAAAACAGTATTCATATTTTCAAAATGAAGTGGCAACAAAATTTGTGTGGATCATCTTTGTGCAGACATGCATGGGATGACTGTAAATCTTACAGGCATTAAAAAAGCCACATTGCTGTGGCTTTCAAGTCAAATGTGAAGTCGTGTAAGCGAATCTTAAGAGTTTGGACCGTCAATACGCTCAATGCTTACTTTGGCAGTACCTGCATTGGTGATGCCCAATTGTTTTGCAGCGCCATAAGAAAGATCGAGTACACGGTTGCCATGGAATGGACCACGGTCATTTACTTTAACTACAACGCTTTTACCATTGTTTTTATTGGTTACGCGAATATAGCAGTTTAGCGGCAGGCTACGGTGTGCAGCAGTCATTGCGTTCATGTCGAACGTTTCACCGCTTGCAGTTTTACGACCGTGGAATTGGCGACCGTACCAAGATGCCATACCTGTTTGGCTAAATTTACGTACAGTGTTCGATGCCACTGTATTTAACTTTTCAATCACTGAAGGCTCTTCAGCAGGAATTTCAATTTTCGCTGCAATCGTTTGACGACGGATTTGGTCGCCTGAACGTTCGGTGATTGAAAGGCTATTCAAATTTGAGAAATGTGAATTAAAACTTTGTGCTTCTTTGTTCAGTACACGCGCAGCTAGGCTAGATGACTCATTATCATTGTTGAATGATGATTGCACCATTTCAGCTTGCGACTGACTTAGGGCAATAGCTGCAGAAAGTGCAAGTAAGTATTTAAGTGAACTATGCATGGTTTGAACTCCTGAAGACAGAATTTTTAACTTATTTCGCTCTTAACTGATTGAAATAGCGGTAATCCTGTCTGTAATTTCACTTTTTCGACTACATTTGACGAAATGGATAATATTCACCCCTTACTAAAGGTGTCTAGTCTTTATACGAAAATAATGACAAAAAGTGACAAAAACCAACTCTATTTGATTAAAAAATAATCAACATTGTAACATAATATTTAAAAAGTTTGTTTTGTGATCAAATTGTTAAAAATATTTCTTGACTTTTTGGTTTTGTGTTTGAACTCGCGCTTAGCGGCTCGCAATTTCAGTGCCCAATAACCACAGTGCAGTCGCATACATACGGCTACGGTTATAAGTCGTAATCACCTGAAAATTTGGATAGGTTATATAGTAGATATGACCATAATTTTCTTGTAATTGAATGACATTGACCAAGTCGAGGTCATCTATTTGCACAATTGGATTCATTGGCATCACACCTTGCGATTTTAAAACTCCATAAGGTGTTGGCAGGGTTAAATCTTTGGCGATGACGCTGTCAGGATTGTTGCCTGTATACCGTGCAGCAAATGCAATGGGTTGATTACGCTGCCAACCATGTTGTGCTAAGTAGTTTGCAATAGAGCCAATGGCATCGACTGCCGAGTTGCGTAGATCAATATGTCCGTTGCCGTCATAATCGACCCCAAATTTTGGAATATTGCTAGGCATAAACTGCGGATAACCAACAGCACCTGCATAAGAACCAACAATTGAAGAAGTTGGCACACCATCTTTATATGACCATGCGATCAGTGCTGCGAGTTCATCTTTAAAGTATTCCGCGCGACGTTCATAACCAAAGCCTAAGGTGGCAAGGGCATCACGGGTTACAAAAGAGCCCTTATTGCTTCCAAAACCTGTTTCTACACCCAGAATCCCTAAAATAATGGATTGCGGTACACCAAATTGCTGTTCAGCACGATTGAGCGTGTCTGCATATTGTTGTTTAAAGCGCACACCGCGCTGAATAGTGCTTTCTGCAAGGAAATTGGTTTTATAGTCGTACCAAGGCTTACTTTCGCCTGGGCGGTTCATGATGTTGATGATATTGGGTAAGTTTTTAGAGCCTTCCATCGCCCAATCGACTTGTGCTGCACTCAAGCCATAGGTCTGCATGGTTTTTTGTTTAAAACTGGCATAAGACGGATGATTTTGGAAATCATTGGCCTGACAAAAACTGGTGATAGAAAATGCACCAATGAGTAAAGAAAGACGTTTTAGTTTGTTATAAAAATCAAGTTTGAACATATTGAGGAAAATTCCAAATTGATGATTTACACAACTTATTTATATGCAGTAAATAAGTTGCTACTTATATATGAAGAATAAGCCGCTATTGGGGCCAAACTGCGAAAGCGAAGTAAGCGGCTAAGATAGCATTCATGCGTGACTGGTTTGCAAAAACTTATACAAAAATAGACAAAGAATGTGTAAAAAGCGCGCAGGATTTGTAACAAAATTCAATCTAGGTGCAAAAAGTTATTCTTGATTGTGCAAAAGTTGCAGACATATCCTGATATTGCATTGCATATAAAAATGCCTGATCAAAATCAGGCATTTTGCACTTAACATGCAACAAAAGGGCTTAAAACGCATTATGAGTTAAACCCACTGATATTAATGATGGAATAAGGTGTCGTGATATTCCGCTAAAACCAAGAGTTCCTCTTTGGTTAAATTTGGGATGATTTTATCCACCGCAATATGGACAGCTTTAATTACCGCTGCTGCGCCAATATCTGCTGCTTTACGCTTAATCATGCCCAAATCGAGGGTTTTGTTAAAGTCGCTCATAAAGTGGCGTACCGTCGCTTCTGCAAACTGTTTATATAGTTCGGTTAAAGCAGCTTTGTTCACTTCATTGCCTGCTTGAATTTCGGCATAGTTGTGTTTCAGGTTGGTCACTAAACTTGCATCGAGCGTTTCACCTACACGTGCATTGCCTGCTGCATCTTTAAAGCTACTGCGCTCAGAAAATTCAATCGATTGTTTCACGACATCATTTGGCGCTTTGCTTAATAATTGTTTTAGGAGTACTGCAACGGTAGATTTGACATAGCCCGCAAGTTTTTCGGCAGTGTCGCGTTTATCGCTGGCAGGAAAACGACGTACCAACTCGGTTAAAATGGCATCAATGATTTCTTCATTAATCATTAATGCGGTTTTGTCGCGCAGTGGGTACAGCGGCTCACTTGAATTTTTTTTCTGTTGTGCAGTTTCAATCGTATTTAATAATTCTGCAGATGGAATGAATCCAAAAAATGGCATTGTTCAACCTCAATGTTGTTATTGTCGCGCTAAACGAATAGGGCGAGGCATCCATGTTAAGTCCGATACACGGCAAGGGTTAATGTCTAAACCACCACGACGTGTATAGGTTGCATATACCATCAGTTTTTCTGGTGCGAATTTTTGCCAGATGTCTGCAAACATCTGTTCCACACATTGTTCATGGAAACCATTATGCTGACGATAAGAAATAATATAAGCCAAAATACTGCGATAACAAGGTTTTTTGCCTTGATAACGGATAAAAACCGTGCCCCAGTCAGGTTGTCCTGTGACAGGACAATTGCTGCGTAATAAATGTGAGAAAAGTTGTACCTCTATATCTTCCGCTTGTTCTAAATCGAATTGCAATAAACTTGGGTCAGGATGCTGCTCTAAACGCTCAGGCGTGAGCTGATCAATACAAATACCTTCAGGTTGGCTAATTGCCAAATCATCAACCTTAAATAAAGTTAGCGTAACAGGTGCTTGTGCTGCAGCCGTTAAATCATGCTCAACAGTTTCAATGAAATTGGCTTCAGACTGAAAGCGAGTAAAGTTCATACTATTAAAGTAGAGCTTTAATGATTTTGATTCGATCAGGTTGGGGGATGAGGCAGGTAGCGTAATCCGACCAATCGCAACCTGTGGAACACCTGCGGCATTCAACCACGAAATTTCAAAAACGTGCCACCAGTCTTGCCCGAGTTGAATTCCCTCAACATCTGCATATTTTTCACGTGCAGCAGCACGTGAAATAGGGAACAAAATATCGGGTTGATATTCTGTAGGATAATTGGTGTCTTTACCAAGAAGAGATTGTTCAACACTCATTATTCACGCATTCCTGAACCACGAGAAAGTAAATGATAGGCAATACCATAAAGCACTGCGCAGCATAGTGTAATCACAGATAATGAAATCGTCACGTTGACATCACTATGTCCTAAAATGCCGTAACGGAAAGCATTAACCATATACACCACAGGGTTAATTAAAGAGAGATTTTGCCAAAAAGGGCTTAAGGCACTAATGGCATAGAATACACCACCTAAATAAGTCAGTGGAGTCAGTACAAAAGTTGGAATAATAGAAATATCATCAAATGATTTGGCATAAACAGCATTAATAAAACCGCCTAATGAAAATAAAAAGGACGTAATTAATACGGTATAAATGGTAACAAACCAATTGGTAATATAAAGGTCGGTAAAGAATAGACTCATGGTGGTGACAATAATACCGACCAATACGCCACGACTAACACCACCCAAAACATAGCCCCATAAAATGGCATGCAAAGGTACAGGGCTCATGATTAGTTCTTCAATGCTTTTCTGGAATTTTGCACTAAAAAAACTTGAAGATACGTTGGCATAGCTGTTGGTAATGACTGCCATCATAATTAAGCCGGGCACAATAAATTGCATATAGCTAAAGCCGCCCATTTCACCAATACGCGAACCGACCAAATTACCAAAAATCACAAAGTACAAACTCATGGTGATGGCTGGCGGGAGCAAGGTTTGAGGCCATATGCGCATAAAACGACGAACTTCTTTATGCACTAAGGTATAGAGTGCAATCCGTAGTTGGGTAAAATTCATTGCGCAGCTCCATCTAAATTCTTTTCGACCATTTTGACAAATAACTCTTCTAGACGGTTGGACTTATTACGCATACTGCGCACGCGAATGCCTTGTGCTTCTAAAAGTTGGAATAAATCATTTAAGGTGTGAGCTTTATCCATAGTGACTTCTAGGGTCACTGCATCAATTAAGTTGAAACGTACACCAATAATATCTAAATGAATGGGTTGAATCGGTTCAGCTAAATCGAAAATAAAAGATTCTTCACTTAACTGGTTTAAGAAGTTTTTCATGGAAGTGTCTTCTTTAATCACACCACGATCAATAATCGCGATACGACGACACAACATTTCGGCTTCTTCTAAATAGTGGGTAGTGAGAATGATTGAGGTGCCTTTATCATTCATCTCTGTTAAAAAATCCCACATTGAACGACGCAGCTCAATATCTACACCTGCAGTGGGTTCATCCAAAATAAGTAGTTTCGGTTCGTGCATCATGGCACGTGCAATCATTAAACGACGCTTCATGCCGCCAGACAGCATTCGCGCTTGAGTGGCACGTTTATCCCACAAACCCAGTTTTTCTAAATATTCTTCGGCACGTTGTTCGGCAATTTTTTTAGGGATACCGTAATAGCCTGCTTGTGTGACCAAAATATCAAACGTCTTTTCAAACTGACCGAAGTTAAATTCTTGCGGCACAACTCCTAAGCACTGCTTGGCTTGAGATGGTTGTGTATCCAGATTGTGCCCAAAAATTTCTACCGTGCCTGCCGTTTTTTTGGTGAGAGAACTGATGATGCTAATGGTTGTAGATTTACCTGCACCATTGGGTCCAAGTAGGGCATAAAACTCGCCTTCAGGAACGGTCAAATTAATTCCTTTCAGTGCTTGGAAACCATTTCGATAGGTCTTTGACACGTCCCTTAACGTCAATGCATCAGTCATGAAATTCTCACTTGAGGAATAGAGCCACTATTGTGAGCGATCTGCGCCAATAAACCAAGTAAGTTAGATGGAATTCTATGTTGCAAGTTTGGAACATTGTTTAAAGCATAAGCATAAAAATACGTAACTTATATATAGTTGCTTTACCTTCAGCAATTTTTTGTTATGATGTGCAGCGCGCGCTCATAGCTCAACTGGATAGAGTACAGGTCTCCGAAGCCTGTGGCGTGGGTTCGAGTCCCGCTGAGCGCACCAATACACACTATAAAAACAATAACTTATATGCACTTTGGCGTAATATTGGCGTAATCCATATTTTAAACAAGAAAAACCCCGCTAAATTTTGCGGGGTCTGCCTGTCTTAATTTTCAAATCTTCTGGTCTGTCATTCAGCCAATCAGATAGCATTTTTAAGTTCCATCTGCGACCTTTTGAATTGTCTGTGATGTATCTTGGCTTTGGGAATCCTTTTAAGCAAATAATAGATGCTTTGAAATAAGTGCCCGCATAACCCAAAAAATCTGCCGCCTGTTCATCTGTAAGCCAAATATCCGCAGGAGGCAGGGCAACAACCAAGTTGCCCATGTTTGCCATTGCTGTCATTGATTTACCTCCAATCTTTTACCCGCTTTGATTTCTGCATCTGTGGCGTGTCTATACCTTGACGGATAAAACCCATTTGTAATACCCCAACTACACTCAGCCATTAAAAAACCACAGATAGGCTCGCTAACTTCGATGACTGTCATTAGTCTTGGGTTCTTCAACTCGCTTTCGATGAAAACCACCTTATCCCCAACCTCAAAAATATTGTGCTGGCGGCGGTATTCTAGAAGCTCATCTTTAAAATAAGGCTTTGCCGGAACCTCGAAAGGACCAATAGTTATCACATCCGAATCACTAAGACTTTGATATTTTTCTTTAGCCACATCATACCCGCCCAACTGTTCAATTAGACTCACGACACCTCTCCCAAAGCTTTAACCACACCACCGAATACTTGACGCAATGCTGCGACTACTTGTTTGATTTCATCTTCGGTGCGCCATACTCCCATATTCATAAAACGCCTATCGTCTTGCTCTGATACATAAACATTGTGACTATACCCAAGTATTGTTTGTGTACTAAAACACCAATAGGTTCCACCAACTCTCGGCTCGAAAGGCGCAGGAACTTCGATACCATTCAGCTTGATTGTTTTTGGTTTTAGGCGGAATTGATAAACACCTGAGAAAAAGTCTTGAGTCCTCATATTGCATCGAGGCGCTATAAACCAATCTCTTTCTGGGTGTCTCCATTCAACAGCTTCACCATTCGCCAAAGCAATCAACGCTTCTTTCCCACTGATTAGATTAGTCATTGGCTTGCTCCTGTGCTTCCGTAAAGTTTCTCTCTGGATACAGCTTTAATGCAGATTCAACCATTCTCAAAAGTGGATCTTTCGGCACTAAAACAAATCCTTCAGGAATGGCCTGGTTTTTAGATGACAGCCACATTTGCCACATCCAATTTGTTTGCTCATTGTTGTAGAAGTTGCCCAAATTAGACATAACCATGTTGCCCTTGTAGCAAAGCAGTTTGCATTCTTTCTCAAACGCTTCTCTTTCTTTCTGCAAATCCATCACTCTTTCTCCCGCTCATCAAGTGCCGCTTTAACACCAATCGCAATTAACTCTTGAAAACGCTCATGGGTGACAGTTATGTGACCTGGTGCATCGGCTTGGGCTTCCCGCTCAATAGCATTCGCAAAGTCATAAACGTAAGCATTTAAATCCATACTTCCGTCTGCTTGCTCTTTCAACTTAAAGCTATTTGCTAAAGCTAATTCTTTAATTTTCTGAATATCCATCACGCCACCTTTAATTTATGAGTTTTGTCTTTAATTTTTGCCAGTAAAATGCATGATTCATGTGTTTCAGGTGTGCTGTGCTTTATGTACGATTGATTCAATCTAGCTAGTTCAGCACGACTAACCAACATCAGGTTTTCAATTCGGCAATCTTGTTTATTCAAATTTTTGAA
This sequence comes from Acinetobacter sp. YH12099, assembly GCF_013419195.1. Taxonomy (NCBI): domain Bacteria; kingdom Pseudomonadati; phylum Pseudomonadota; class Gammaproteobacteria; order Moraxellales; family Moraxellaceae; genus Acinetobacter; species Acinetobacter sp. YH12099. The sequence continues at coordinate 39,366 of NZ_VPAP01000012.1, forward strand.
AACAAGCGCATGACCACCAGGTATCTCACCGTGTGTTTTCTTCCACACCACACGATGCTTCAACTCAAATGTTCTTGGCTCTGCGGTCTTGACCTCAATATAGCCATCTTTAGTGATGCGCTCATATCCGATGGGTTTGGCATTCCAGCCTTGCTGACCTTTTTTAAAGCTGGTGATATTTGCACCCATATACCCTTTTTTACCCTTATTCCACGATGTCTGACCTTTAGCAAAACAACCAGTTCGACCTGTCTTTAATCCCATTCGCAAGCATTTAGCTTTAATGCTATCTGCTGAAAGGTTGCAGCCAAACTTTTCATTAAATTTACAAGTGAGTTCAGTACGTGGAGTTTCTTCATGCTGACGTAAAAACATCAGCATTTCTTCGGTGTACTTAATCGCAATACCTTTAGGCATATCAAACACTCACATTCATATCGCCAACAGAAATCTGTGGAGCTTCTTGATTCGTGTTAAGCCCCTTGTATTGAGCCACCAGTTTTACTGCTTCCAATTGGGTAGCATGTGCTTTGATAATCTCAGCACTAACACCCTGAATTGTCTCAGCGCGCTTAACCTCAGTTTCAAGATCATCTTTGCCAGCCTTAGCCAAACGATCCAACTGATCAAACAGATGCTTGTTTAAATCTTTTAATGTGCTCATGCTGCCACCTCAGAATGGAAGTTCATTGTCGAAATCTTCCCAAGTTGCATTCCCCAAAACCGAGGGAACCCCATCAAAACGCCATTCGTCACATTCAGGATTGTCAATAAATTCTTGTGGCGGCTCTGCATTAAACTTACTGCACACATTGCTTTCACCTCTTGTCATGAACACGCATTCAAAGCACGTTCCGTTTGGCAACTGGTTGTATTCACTGATTGATTTTTCAATCTGAATACGCATGGCTTCGCGCATATTGCTCAACTTAACTGAATTCATAATTGATCACCTTCCAGTATTTACCTTCCTTTTGCGCCAAAATTCTTTTTGGTGTCATAAGGAGTTCACTTGCGTTTATTGCGTCAGCAACGGTTTCAGGTATGCAGTTGAAATCAACATCAGGCATATAGCGTTTTAACCACCATGCGTTCGCCTGTTTACGTGCGAATTGGCTCTGACTTTCGAGTGCAATCCATTCGCTGATTACTGGCCCAATATCGCCAATGTGATACGACACGCGCAGACTGTTTACACCAGTTTCTCTTTTTGTGTGTTTGGTATAGCTAACATCAGAAACATCAAACCACTCTTTCACTGGCGGCTTAATGCCTGTCAGAACATCAGCAGTTCCAGATCGCGTGTCGTGCTTTGGCTTTTCTTCAATCGGGAAGATATAACCGCACTCACTACACTCTTTGAATGAAATAGGCATGTAGTTCTGGCATTCAGGGCATTCGCGTGTTGGCGCTTCTGATGACTTACTTTTAAATGCCTTGCGTCCAGTGATTTTGTTGACTGGTCCCTGTTCGACAGTGGTGTCGGTGTAGTCCAACCACAAACAGTTTTCCTTTCCATCTGCAATACGCATCCCTCGACCAGCAATCTGCACATACAAAACTGGCGACTTTGTAGGTCGGAGTAGTGCAATAAGGTCTGTTTCAGGTGCATCAAAGCCTGTGGTCAGCGTGGCAATGTTCACAAGACATTGAAGATCGCCTTTTTTAAACTGGTTAATGATGGCCTGACGCTCTGCCTTTGGTGTCTTGGCTGTAATCATGTTGGCGTTAATGCCTTTCCTGATAAATGATGCAAGGACGTTTTCGGCATGTTCAACAGTCACACAAAAGGTCAGCCACTTTTTTCTTTGCGCGCCTTTTAAAATAATGTCACTGGTGGCTTGCTCGATAACAAAATCATCATTCATCAAGTCATCAAGATCAGAAATCACATAATCACCACCGACCACTTTTACAGATGAAGTATCCACCAATGTCGGGGTGTCATCCTGAACAACAAGCGGGGATAAGTGACCACTTTTGAGCAATTCATCCATGCCGACAGTTGTGGCGATTGAATCAAACAGGCGTTTTTCATTGCCTGGATCGTGCAGGTGAACGCCGTTACCACGAAACGGTGTGCCAGTGAATCCGATTACCAGTATTTTTCCGTTGTTGTATCTTTCACACTCAGAAATAAACTTCCGATACATACCCGATTGCTCGGTGTTGATGTTGTGACACTCATCCACAATAATTAGATCCACGCGACCAAGATGGATTGCTTGCTTCGCAATACTGCCAATGGTGGCAAAGATAATCTGACTTTCTAAGTCTTTTTTACCAAGTGCCGCGCTACAGACCCCAGCAGGTGCTTCTGGCCAAATTGCTAGTAACTTTTCCAAGTTCTGCTGACACAGTTCACGGCTTGCAACGGTCATAATGATGCGCGTTTGCGGAAATTCAGTAATAGCGCGTTTGCACAGTTCTGCAATAACAACTGACTTACCTGCACCCACACACATATTTACGATGGGATTTTTATTATCTTGAATGTGGCGATTCATCCATGCGTAAAGCTCTGAAATCGCACGTTCCTGATATGGTCTTAATTGGAACATGGCACCATTCCTTTTTCTGTGTTTATGTACTTTTGCGTATTTGAGCGATAGAAAACATTTAGGTTTTCGTCTGTATGGGTGAACTCAAGGCTTGGGAAAAGCATCGGGATGAAACGATGGTTTTTGCATACCATTCCTTCGTCTTGCTCAACTTCATAGCCTTTCTTCTCACATAGCCAACCGCCTGTTTCTTTGGGTGTGCTGTGGATGCAAGTACGACAATTTTTCTCAGGTAGTGGACTTGGTAAATCCGCTACAGTGCGATAGCAATATTCTGAAAAGTCGCAAAACTTGCACTGAAAGAAACTTGCATCTTTGCCAATCGGTAAAGGCGGTTCAGGTGCAAAAATGATTTGTCCAGCACGTTCAATCCAGTATTCAGCTTGCTTTTTGTCGTAGCGCAGACGCTCGCCGTATAGCTCGTCTGTGTTCTTGTTTCGGGCTAAGTAGTAGGCTCTAGTTAAGCCAAGTCCGTGCATGTAGACCTGCATTTGTGCCACGTGTTCAGGCTTGGTTTTCTCAACGCCATCGGTTTGCAATTTTGCAAACGATTTGTCATTATGTGTTTTGAACTCTAAGAGATGCCATGTTTTCGGTGCTGAGTGCAGTCCTAATGCCGCACCATCTGCATGTCCTCTGAAATGACCGCCATGAAAAGCAATTGCCCATTGCTCTCCAGTGGTCGGATCAACTTCCAAAACTTCCACGCCTGCGGACTGTAGATCCGCAATAAGGCGTGGTTCTTCCAAATGACCAGTGTTGAACAGGCGCAGCATGCGCCCGTCAAACTGTGAGCGTTTTACCCAGCGAAACATGAACCACAATTCACGAGCACATGGACGACCAATAGAAGACGCGCCCAAATATGTGCGGTGTGAACTTCTGTTTGCCGCCTTGATTGCAGCGTAGATCGCTGCAACCGTTGGCTCGTCTTGAATCACTGTTAGTTTAGCCATGAGTCAGACCCTTATTTACGCGCCCAAGGTGCAGATGCAGCTTGTGGTGCAGATGCAGCTTGTTGTTGCGCACCGCCATATCCACCGCTTTGCGCTGGCTGTTTAAAGCCTTGTGATTGACCTTGTGCTAGTGCTGAATAGCCTCTGATCTCATTCGATGGCTCATACTGACCAGTCTTGTCTTCTTTGATGATGACGCGAACCTGCATCGGTTGATGGTGTAACTCGCTAGAGTCATTCACTGCGTTACGACCAATGGCGGCGCAGATCTGTGCGATTTGCTGACGACCAATGCGAACAACTTCAGGGTTTGAATGGTTGATGTTGATGTTTTGGAAAACCATACGACCAGCGTATTGACCATCTACAATTTCCCATTGCAGTGACAAGCGGTTGCCGCCATTGCGGTTTTCCTTGATTTCAGAATTCACGATTTGCGCAGCATAGTTGCCTTTTGGTAAAAGCTCGTAGCTTGGCGCTGAGTTAAGTTCTGCTTGGTCGAATTGCATGTTTAGCATGTTCATGGGTATTTCCTTTTATGCGTTTGGTGTGTTTAAGATTTTGTTTGCGATATGTGAAAGATCGGCAGGCTCGTAGTAGTCCAGCGCACCAGAACGATCTTTCGCTTGATAATTGAAATCAGGTTGAGTTTGGAGCATGCGTTCCATTTCGCCTGTTTCAGGGTTTTTTTCGATGCGAAGTACGAATACTTCATCAAAGAAATAAGGGAGGGCTTGACCAATCTTTGCGCCTGGTGCGCTTGGTTGATACAGCATGCGACCAGTGTCCTGATCTTGCTGCTTTTCCATCTTGGCCGACATATAGACATTGCGTGGCAAGTCACGAAAGGCACGCACAAGGTCTTGCATCTGCTCAGACAACACGCCATACGCTGCGCGAGGGTCCTTGTGGTCTTTCTTGGCTTTGTTTAAAACGACTTCGGCAATTTCTGAAATCGAGTCGATGCAGATCCAATCAAAGTCTTTAAAATCCTCATGGTTGTTTTTAAGCAACTCATAGACTTCCATCAGGTCGTCCATGCTTTGCACTTCCGCCACTGCAATGTCCGTATCACGTAGTGATAACAAGCCAGCTTCTGCTGAGATAATCAGCGCATTGCCACCAGTGGTTGCAGACAGACAGGTTTTACCTGCGCCTGCTTGTCCGTACACCAAGACCTTGATGCTTTTTACGCTATCGCGTGTTGTTGTGAGTTTGATCGCCATGATTAAGCGTCCTTTAGTTCAATAGAAATGCTGGGTTTTGCAGGTTTTGATGTGATGTACTTGTTGAGGTGTGGAGCCAAGTCTTCACGCATAGAACACAATGCTCTGTATTCTTTGGTGTTAAGCTTTGCTTCCCACTTAAAGCACTTCTTAACTTCCTCTGGCAGAACTTCCCAAACGTCTTGGACTGCATCCGTGTCAACAGAACGCGTCACCTTGCCAGTGGTTTTTACCTTGAATTGGTCAACTTCAACCGAAGTCACACCTTCATCCTTGACACCTACCATTGCGACAATTTGCGCTTCAACTTCAAGACGCTGTGCTCTTGCTGCGTCTTCACTGTGTTTAGCATCAATCCATGATTGAAATAGCGCCGCCTGAACCGTGTTATTTACAAATGTATTCATAGTTATTTCCTACGCAGCCCAACAAATAAGATCAGACTTAATTGCTTTAAGTCGTGCCAAGTTTTCACGCGCATACTTAACGCGCATCTCGTCCGAGTAGTTGCTCCCAAGACAAAGCGTGATGCTTTCAGAACCACGACCAACATAAGTTAGAGTGATGTGGTTGCCATTTACTTCCACGACATCGTCAGCAGTGGATAGCATGGCCAGTTCATGCGCTAGCTCTAACAGTTGAGCTTCGGCTCGCACCACTTCGACTGATAGGATTGCTGGTGCTTGAATACTCATCGCATAGCCTCCTGATGTGCTTTAGCTGCTTTAACCTGTGCAACCTGTTCAGCTTCACAAGCCTTTAAACCAACACCAAAAAAGATGAATGTACTTGCTGCAATCAATGCAGATGCAGCAGCATTTGAAGCAAAGCTTTTAAGCTTGGAAACAAAGCGTTTTTTGTCTTGGCGCTTAATTAGCGCTTCGACTAGCTTGTTTTGGGAAGTATTTGTTGCCATAATGACCTCGTTGTGTAGAAGCCCAGTTCCCGTCGAAAGTTGCTGGGCTTTTTTGTGTTCACGAGGTTAATAGTAAACATGATGTGTACTGTAGTCAACACTTTAAATAAACAAATGTGTAATTAATTTATAAACAACTGTTTTATATAGACATAAAAAAAGACCGCATAAGCAGTCTTAAAATTTCATTTTGTTTACTTATTTATGGCAACGAATTTTGCACATTAAATGCATAGGCAATAACTTCAAACTCCTGGTCAATAATTTCTTGCTGCGTCAAAACTTCTTCTTTGTATTCGTCACTATTGGCGCTAACAATCCTTATACCGCCCATTGGCATTCTGTATAAGTATTTAAACTTAAAAAGACCTCCGTGACATATCGCATAAATCTTGCCATCAATAACATTTTTTCTGCCTACATCAACGTAAACCGTAGCGCCATCATTAATGACTGGAGACATTGAGTTGCCAAAAGCTGTTAATGCCAGTGCATTTGCTGGATCAACCCCATAACGTCTTAGTGTTGAAGCACTTAGTCTTAATTTTCTTGTTTCTGTATTTATGATTTCGCCAAGCGAACCTGATCCACAAGACACCAAAATATCTTTATAAAACGGCACTTCAACCTCATCACTATCCAGTGGTGTAGAACTATCCCAGCCAACAACACGAGAAACATCGCTACTGGAGCTATCGCTCACACCACTTAAAATCCAGTTTGCAGAACAGTTAAACTCAGCAGCCGCTTTTAAAGCCCCAGCTTTTGACACACCACGCTTTTTCCAGTTGGTCAGCGTTTGTGGTGATTCATCAATACGTCTTGCTATTACTTCCTGACTAAGACCGTTGCTTATTTCAAGCAGTCTCTTAAATGATTCATGCATAACAAGCCCCTTTTTTCTTAGTTTTATTATCTCAGCAGTAAACAAATTGTGTTAAACAAATGATTTGACATTAGTAAACACAGCGTTTACCATTTAATACACAAATGTTTATAGGAGAGTGAAATGTCTATCAGCACTGATAAAGACATCATTGTTGCTCTTGGTGGATCAACAAAAGTTGCTGAGATGCTTGGTTTAAAAAGCAAACAGCGAGTTCAAAACTGGATGACAAGGGGGATACCTGCGGAAGTGAAACTCCAGTATCCGCATATCTTCTTAAATCCAAATATTGCAAGCGTGGCTCGCGACAAGGGTGCTGCGTGATGGGAGCAGACGATATGCAAGAAGCATTGGATTTAGGTTTTCTTGATGTGCATGGGAAAAAGACTGACTCAACATCAGTGCGCATGACACATGAAGCATTGCAGGCGATTGATGCACTGGCAGCAATGGACGACATAAAGCGTTCAGAGTGGATTCGGGATGCAGCCATTGAGAAGCTCCTGAAGTTTAAGAAACAACATGAGTATCTCAGCAGGGCGTTTGGTAATACCACAAATACGGTGAACACATCGTCCACAAATAAAGAAAGCCCAGTGGGCGCAACCACTGAGCTTGATGTTCAATAATTAAGGATCATGAACAATGAATATTTTAGCACAATTTGCTGAAAATAAAAAAACCATGTCGAGTCGCGAAATTGCGGAGCTTTGCGAAAAGCAGCACAAGCATGTTTGCCGTGACATTGAAGTTATGTTTGACGCTCTTAATTTAAATTCAGAGGGGTATGCCCAAAACTGGACACACCCCCAAAATGGTCAAACTTATACTGAATACCTTCTCGATGAAAATTTAACAATGACTCTGGTCACAGGTTACAGCGTTGTTTTGCGCCATCGTGTTGTAAGTCGATGGAAGCAATTGGAGTTATCAACACAACAAAACACAATCGCAATCTCATCCCAAGAATTCAATCAACTTAAAAACCAAGTTGAGCAAATGCAATACCAAGTTGCATTGCTTACACGCAAGGGTAAGCAGAAAGTCCAAATCACAGATGACAATGTTATCGAAAGCAAAATTAAACAAGATATTTTGCGCATGGTTCACGCTAATCCAGCAAGAGGCGTAACGCTAAATGAGCTGAAAAAGAACTCAAGAGCTGTGCAACGCGACTTGGAAATTGCGGAAAGAATAATTAATCAATTGATTGATTTAGAAGAAATTAAATTGGTACTTATTCCATCACCGTCAGGTCGTGGAAAACCACGTAATGCTTATTTTGTAAAAGGTGGCAGATGAACAACATTGTGAACATTCCACCACAAAGCGAGAGCTTAAAAGCTGCTTATGCTTATGCTGATCTTGGTTGGCATATTTTTCCGTGTTGGTGGATTGAAGATGGTGCATGTGCCTGTAAGACCAATTGCGTTTCACCAGGTAAGCATCCGATTACCGCATGCGCCCCACATGGTCAGAAAAATGCAACCGATGATAAAGAAATCATAAAAGAGTGGTGGAAAAAATACCCAAAAGCCAATATTGCGCTGTTTCTTGAGAAGTCTGGACTATGCGCCGTTGATATAGATCCGCGCAACGGTGGCGATTACACCATTGATGAGCTTGAGCATGTGCATGGGAAAATTGAATCCGACGTAACCGCGCTAACTGGTGGTGGTGGTGAGCATCGTATTTTCATCAAACCAAACGGGAACCTTCCTGGCAAGTTGGGTGATGGTGTCGATCTTAAAATGAATGGCTACATCATCCTGGCACCAAGTAACCATATTTCAGGCTTTAAGTATGAGTGGGAATTATCAAGCAATCCGCTTGAGGGTGCGTTGCCAAGTAATTTACCAGACTGGATGCGTGACCTTGCAAATGGTAGCAAGGCCAATTACTCGAACGCGCCAAGTACCGCGCCATTACAGGTACTTTCAAGTGAACAAGTCCGTGACTTAATGCAGGCTTTAGACTTTGTTGATTCAGATGATCGTGATACATGGCTGAAAGTGGGCATGGCCTTGCATGCCACTGGTGATAGTCGCGGCTATCAAATCTGGTGTGATTGGTCGATCAAGTCAGGAAAGTTTGACCCTAAGGACCAGTATCGCGTTTGGCGCTCGTTCAGATATATGGGCTTGGACGGTATTGGTATTGCAAGCATTTTTGCAATTGCAAAAGATCAGGGTTGGATTCACACCATGAGTGATGTTTCGCCCTTGCTGTCCGTGCAGGTTGAAGATGATTCTCCGTTGCTCAGTGATGTGATTTTGACTAATCAGGTTGAGGATGATGTTCCAGAGGAAATTAAAACTTTCCCTGTTGAGAACATGAACCGACTTGTTGACTGGTTTAATTCATTTAGCCGAAATCCTCAGTATCAGATTTCACAAGCTGGCGTATTGGCTGCATGTGCGACAGTGAGCGGTCGGATCTATTGCTCTACAGAGTCTAATACAAGTGCAATGTATTACATGGTGCTCGGTGAAACGGGTGTTGGTAAAAACTATATCAAAGTTGGTGTGCAGAATATGCTTGCCGAAACTGGATTACTTTCGCTGCTTTCGGGTTCTGGCAACACTTCACCAGGCGCGGTCTTTAGTGCGCTGTTTGATTCTCCTTGTCATATTCAGATTAGTGACGAGATCGGAAAGCAATTGCAATCAGCTAGACGATCAGGGAACAGTCAGCAGGCCGAAGCGTTCACCACGGTAACTGAGGCTTACTCAGCTAACACAAGTCTATTGGTGCCACGCAACTATTCAAAAATGAGCCTGAAACCGCATGAGCGTGACGCTGCAAAACAGCAGAACATTGTGCACTGGCCGTCAATCACCATACTTGGACTGGCAACTCCAAATCAGGTATTTCACAACCTGTCTACCGTTGAAATCGAGGACGGTTTTTTAAACCGTTTTGTGGTGATTCAGGCAGTACAGCCTACGGAAGGCAAAAAATCCATAAAAAGAACGCCGTTGCCTGACGACTTAAAGCAATGGATTCAATCCATCAGACCAAACATGCCTGTAGAGGGCAGTTTGCAGGGCATGGACACCGATTACACCATTGCGCCTAGTCCTATTGATGTTGAGTTCTCGGATGGCGCATACGAGCTAATAAACGCATTTGCAGAGATGCTAGAGGAAAAGGAAGCGCAAGGCGGTTTCGAGCTTCCCGATTTAACTCGGCGCTATCAAGAAAATGCAATGCGCATTGCGACCATGCTGGCAGTCTGTGAAAGCCCGAAAAGTCCACTAATCACCAGTCGGCTTATGAATTGGGCCATTACTTTTGTGTACTACCACGGGACCAAGTTCATGAATGCTGTTGCGACCAAAGTTGCTGACAGTGAGTTCCATCGTGGTTATTTGAATGCTCTCGAATACATAACGCGAGCTGCAAAACGCGGTCTGACTGAGCGCGAATTATCTCAAAACTCAAGACTGTTTGCTGCTACGCCCACCCAGCAGCGTGAGCAGATTCTTGCTGCACTAAGACGCGAAGAACTAATTGAACAGATTAAGATTGACCCGCCTAGTGGTCGTGGTCGGGCGCGAATTGTCTACGTGCTGAAAAAGTACGTGGAGGAGTACGAAAATGGAAAATAAGTCATTAACGTTGGCTAAACGTAGACATTTTTGCCTACGGTTAAAAGCCAGTCATAGCAAGGCATACACTAATAACGTAGACAAAATATATATATACCCTTTTTTTATATATTTAATTAATTATTTGTGTAGAGGGGTGTACCCCATGTTTTTGTCTACGCTAATGCTCAAAGCTATACAGCGTGTGGATTTTAAGCGTAGGCAAGTGGCGTTTTTAAATAAATTAGAAAAAAACGTTTTTGGTGGTGCAGCATGAGTATTTATCAAAAACAAATCGAATCTGAACGATTAAATAATGAAATTGAAGCTTGGCTGGCTAAAAACCAAATTACTGAGTTGCCGATGGGATTCTCTAATTTTCCTGATGGGAGATTACCAGTCGCTAAAGGTAATTACGCTGACAAAAAACAGGCTGAGTTAGAGAGCCTTGAGCGTATTGAGCTTGCGAACCAAAGAGTGCGCGAGTTGCAAAAGCGCAAAGAAGAAAAATTGAAGCAACAAGAGCAGGCTAGAGCTGAAGCAAAAGTGCAAAGAGAGCTTGCGAAGAAAGAGCGAATGAAAGAGCAAATATTAGTGCTTTCTAATTTCTTTAAAAACGCGATTCATGGCGACTTGAATGCGCTTTGCAGTCTAGCAATGGTTTCACACAAAACGATCTATAACGCCAAAACAGGCTCAACCCTGATTGGTAAAGAGCGATGGGATGCGATTAAGGATGTGATTGCCAATTTCAAGCATGGTGAGCGTAACGCTTTGGCGGCAGAAAAGAAGATCAAAGCGCCAACAAAAGGCAGGAGAGCAAAAAAGAAAGAGCCATCTGTAGAAACATTGCGTAGATCAGAGGTGATGTCACTTGCTAAACAAGCCATTGCACGCGGAGAGAGAATCTTCACGGCACCATGCGCAAAACATGGGTACACGTCATATCGAATTTATGGCGGTGTATCGCGCTGCCTTGAGTGCAAATTAAAACTTAATCGTGAGTATTTAAACCCGAAGCTTGACCAGGTGCAGTTAGATCGACGTGAGCGAGCGATTTTTAACAACGAGCGTATGGACCAAGCTTTAGTAAGTGGCACAAATCTATTTGAGGGATTGTGTCGGGTGCATGGTTACACAGAGTTTCGAGCGCACAGAGTAGAGAGCAGAAACAAAAACGAATTTCGCTGCATGGCTTGCAGTAAAGCATCGCAGAAAAAGTTTAATCAAAAACGTGGGGTGTCGGCATGAAAAAGCGCAATAAGAAATATAACCCGAACAAGCTAGTCAATCTGTATCGAAACGAATTGGCTAAAACTTATGAGCTTTGGTCATCGTTTGATGATGTTGAATTGACCGAAGCATCAGACAGATTAAAAGCGGCTGGCCTGTCACAAAAAGAAAGTATCGAGGGTATGTATGAGTATTTCGATGGTGATCTTGTTGTGCCAATTTTTTGGGATTTGATGGTGGATGACACTGCGTTTTTTGTAGGCATGGACTCTTACTATTACCACCAAGACGACCCAATCGACATTCAGAGTTCAGCAGTGCAGTTCGATGTTCCAAGTATGACTTACGACCAATTCAAGCTTGGTGGTAGCGATAAAAAAGTGGTGGATGAACACGGCTTTAAACGCAGATGGAAAGGCTTAGAGAAAGAAACCGATGATGTGCATAAGCCATTTTTAGATAAGGGTTACAAGCTGTTTAAGTGCATGTGCTACATGAAAGCAGATGTGAAATTTAAAGATTTTGAGTCTTACAACAAGTTTAAAGCAGAGCGTGTGAATCGCGGAATGCGCAGAAAATATCGTTTACAGGAGTTGGCAGCATGACAGGATTTTCAGAATTGAGAGATCAGGCGAATCGAACGACTGACTTGCAAGAAAAGGAATTACTGCTAGAGCAGCTTGAAGCGATGCACAGAGCAGCAGATGAAGAAAGCAAATTGCATGAAGATTTGATTCGTGGGGAGTGGAGAGTTTGGAATGAGTGAGATTAACAACACATTAAACGAACGTGGCGCTCGATATGGCAATTATTCCGATGTGGCGGGTACAACTCAGCAGCTCATGGCTATCGTTGAATGTGGCGCAAACTACGAGCATTTAAACGCAGAGCAGAAAACCAGTCTTTTTATGATTTGCAACAAGATTGCAAGAGCTGTAAATGGCGACCCGCAATATTTTGACAACTATCGCGACATTGCTGGATATGCAACTTTGGCGGAAAGAGCGTGTGAAAAAGGGATGCTTGAAGTAATGGGGAGCTACGAGTCAGATTATGCGGGAGCACTGAGTGACTAAATACAACAACAAGAAGGTGGTGCTTAACGGCATCACTTTCGATAGTCAAAAAGAAGCAAGGCGTTATCGGGATTTATCACTGTTAGAACGTGCAGGGGAGATCGAGAGCTTAGAGCTGCAAAAAGCTTTCATTTTGGCTGAGTCGGTCAAGTTTGAAAATGAGCCAAGACGCAAGCCAGCAATCAAGTATGTCGCAGATTTTGTTTATCAGGAAAAAGGGCAGCTGGTTGTCGAGGATGTCAAAAGCAAGATGACGCGGAGTTTGCCAGTTTATCGCTTGAAAAAGCACTTAATGAAATCGGTTCATGGTTTAGAGATTAGAGAAATTTAGGGGAATAGGAATGGAATTAGAGCAAATAGTGGTGTGGGTTTTGGTGGTGTCTATCGCATACCAATTTTTCTTGAGCTGCATCGGTCTGGTTAACCCGCTGTATTACATGACATATCGGGGTAAGCAGATTAAAAAACGCATGGAGCACCACGAAAACCAATGCAACCAACTTCATCGTGGCGAAAAAGTCTGGACATATAAGATTGCATCGGCGTGTGCTTTGGTTATTCAGGGTGTGGTGATTTTTGCATTATTGAAAGCATTGAGTGTGATTTAGGGGAATAGGGATGAATGCGGCGACAGAAAAAATGACAAATCTTGAATGGCTTACTCAAATCGGGCTTAAAGCAATTGATTACACTGAAGAGCCAAAAGGTACTGGTGAAAAAGGACCGTCATGGGAAGATCGCTGTGCTGCAATTGCTTCAATCGAATGCCCAGCATGCAAAGCATACTGTGAATTATTGGTGTGGGGTGATTATCGGGATAATACAGAGGCGTTTAAAATTCTGTGCAACTACATTGCCAAAATTCTACATTATGCAGCAGAGGAAAAAGTGCAACGCCAAAAGTTCAACCTTGAGGCATTTTGTATGAAATTGGCAAAAATGGCGGTGTTTTATAACTTGCGACCACGACTTAAAGGTGAGCGTACAGCACAAGGTCAGCTTAACTTTTTTGGAATTACGGAAGTTAATGCAGACACTTATGGGAAGCGGTACAAGTACCTAAGTTATATGGCTGAAAATATCCTTGATGGATTCATGGAAGAAATTGATTTTTATGTAGATGAGTACAGAAAGGAATTGACACGTAGCCGTCGCTAAGCTATATTTTTTGTATAGTGGCAAAACTATACGCAAGCCACTTGAACAGCAAATGACGATCAGGAAAGACTGATAGTAAAGGCTCACAGAAATGTGGGCTTTTTTGTTGCCTGTAAAAAGGCGACCTAAGCCTACTGGAGTGCTGACCAGTGGAACATGCCATTGAGTAAACTTCCTTCGGGAATCTAGATCAGGGAGTAGCGCCCCGACTTAAAGAGGATTGAAAGCAAGTAAAGCAGACCGTGCATGTTGGGTGTGTGTGATTGTGAGTAGCGTTTAGCCCTGCGAAAAGGGCTTTTTATGGCGGCTTCCCTTTAATCGTAGTGGTTTAAATTGAATGCCGTCATTCAGATTCTAAAAACGAGAAGCAAAATAGTTTGTCTCTCGTAATTAATTAGAAAGGAGAATCAAATGCTCCAATTCTTAAAACGATTGTTCTGTGTTCACGATTACGACTATGAGTCGGATATTTTCATTCAAGTTGAATGTAGAAAGTGTGGCAAAACAAAGTAACCCTCGCCACTTCGGTGGCATTTGCCGAACGTATTACGGCACATAAGACTCTGCTCAATATGCATTATTGGCGGGGTTTTTCTTTTTATTGGTGGTGGTCATGGTTGATCGTGTCGAAGCATCTAAAAATTTAGAAATACTTAAAGCAAACCAAGTGCGGTTAATGAATTACAACCATCTGTTTTCAAGCTATGCGTTTAAACAAGACTGTGGTGCTGAATTAAAGAAGATTGGCAGACAGATTTACAACATAGAGAAGCAACTCAATGCGCAGTCCTAAACGACTGGCAGAGATCCGTAAGCTTCCGTGTGTAAGGTGTGGAAATCCAAACTCGCAAGCGGCACACAGTAATTCAGCGAAGCACGGTAAGGGCAGAGGAATCAAAAGTTCTGACCTTTTTGCAATTCCCTTATGTGCAATCTGCCATGCTGCGTTTGATCGGTTTGAGTTAGGCAGTCGGGCAGAAAGCGAAGCGATGTTTGAGAAGTGGCTAGTCAAAACTGAGTTGATGATGCGAAAAGGTGGTGAGGTGTTTTGATGGATGCGAAAGTCAAACTCGAACCCGCATGCTTTGTTATCAAGTCATTTGAAGAAGTAGGTCGAGCCATTGCTTATATGCACAGGCATCATGCGGCAGCGTGTGAAGATGGTAAGCCGTTGGTTGTTCGCATAGATCAGAAACAAGAAGATCGAAGCAAGGCGCAGAATCGTCTCTATTGGCTCTGGTTATCTCAATGGTCGAAGCATCAAGGCACAGATAAAGACGCAGAGCATTTATTTTTCAAGAAGCAATTCTTAGCGCGTATTTATCATCGTGATGATGTGGGTCAATATCGAAAGACGTTTGCAGCGGTTAAGGTTTTGAAAGAACAACGGCATCCGATGTATCAGCAAGTGGCAGATGGATTGAATGAATTAATCACAACGACTGACGCAAGTGTTGAACAGTTTGCTGAGTACCTGAATGACATTCATGCATTCTGTTTGAAGCATGGGAAATATTTAAGTACACCAGATGATTTGATGTTTGCAATGGAGTAAAGATATGGCGAACCTAACGCCTAAACAGCAAAGGTTTGTCGAAGAATATCTGATAGACCTAAATGCTACACAAGCCGCGATTCGTGCGGGTTACTCGCCAAGGACGGCAAACGAGCAAGGCGCACAAAACTTAGCAAAACTTAGTATTTCAGAAGCCATTGCAGAGGCTCAAGCAAAGCGAGAAGAACGCACTCAAATTACACAAGACTATGTGTTAACCAATATTCAAAAAGTCATTGAGCGATGTATGCAGGTGCAACAGGTGGACAATTGCTTAACTCAGACCGAAGATGGTGAGCTTGCTCAAGCGTTCATGTTTAAAGAACAGGGTGCATTAAAAGGTTTGGAGTTGCTTGGTAAACACTTAGGCATGTTCAAAGAAAAAATTGAGCATTCAGGTCCTAACGGTGGTGACATTAACGTAACCATTACAAGGCGAGTAATTGACTAAGGAGTGACATTGTGGAGCTTGAGATTCAAACGCCACGATGGGCATTGCCGTTATTAAAACCATCGCGCTACAAAGGTGCATACGGTGGTCGTGGTTCAGGTAAATCACATTTCTTTGCAGAAGCATTGGTTGAGGATTGCTTTGCAG
This sequence comes from Acinetobacter sp. YH12099, assembly GCF_013419195.1. Taxonomy (NCBI): domain Bacteria; kingdom Pseudomonadati; phylum Pseudomonadota; class Gammaproteobacteria; order Moraxellales; family Moraxellaceae; genus Acinetobacter; species Acinetobacter sp. YH12099. The sequence goes on from NZ_VPAP01000012.1 coordinate 55,121, forward strand.
ACAAAGAGCTTCGCGCTGTATGTATTCGTGAAGTGCAAAAGTCTATCAAGTTTTCATCAAAGCAATTGATTGAGGATAAGATTAAAGCACTTGGATTGTCTGATTACTTCGACTGTCAGCGTGACTTAATTAAGCGTATTGGCGGTGATGGCGTGATTCTGTTTCAGGGTATGCAAGACCATACGGCTGATTCAATCAAGTCACTAGAGGGATTTAGACGTGCATGGATTGAAGAAGCAAATCGACTATCTGATAAGTCATTGCGTCTACTACGTCCAACAATGCGTACAGAGGGTGCTGAGATATGGGCATCATGGAACCCTGAGTCAAAACACGATCCGATTGATGACTTCTTGCGAGGTGAGTTTGCACCTGAAAGCAGCATTGTGGTTGAGGTCAATATTGACAACAATCCATTCGCAGGAAAAACCCTACTCGATGAATACAAGGCAGATCGTCAGCGTGCAATTCAGATGCAAGAAGCAGGCGATGCAAACGCATGGGCTTTATTCGAGCATGTATGGCGTGGCGCTTATCTTGAGTATTCAGACTCGATTGTATTTAGTGGCCATTATGTTGTTGAAGAATTTGAGCCGCAGCCTGATTGGGTTGATGTTTATTACGGTGCTGACTGGGGCTTTGCTAAAGACCCGACCACACTAAATAAAATGTGGGTGCATGATGATGTTTTGTATATCGAATATGAAGTAAATCAGGTTGGTTGTGAAATTGACCACTTGCCAAAGCTATTCGATGAAGTGCCGGGTGCAAGAGAACACAAAATCAGAGCAGACTCAGCACGACCTGAAACGATCAGCTACTTAAAGCGACAAGGTTTTAAGATTGAAGCTGCGGAAAAAGGTGCGGGAAGTGTTGAAGATGGCATCACGTACTTAAAGAAATTTAAAAAGATTGTGATTCATCCACGTTGCACTGAAACAGCTATGGAATTTCGTCTGTATTCGTACAAAGTCAATCGTGCGGGTGATGTACTGCCTGTCATTCTTGATATGTATAACCACCACATTGATGCGATTCGATACGCATTACAGCCATTAATCAAAGGCAGAACACCAAAAAAACCTGCAGGTGCAGGTAGTCGGACTTATTAAAAATAGACGTCAAAGACACGTTTTTAAACTCTATCCGTACTTTTCAAATCAAACATAGCTCGCAGAAATGCGGGCTTTTTTTATGCTCGGAATAAACACATGGCAAAGTCTAAAGAGGGCAAAGCGTCAAAAAAGGCTTTGTCTTATGGGAACTTATACACTCAAGAAGCAGTCACACAGTTTTTATCTAATTTTGGCAAGCAGCCTGATATAGATGAAGTGCTTCGCAAAGCGGGTATTGCACGGCATAAATTGCGCGTTTTGCTTGATGATGATGAGATTGCACAAGCAGTAGAAACACGTGTCGATGCTTTACTGGCAACGCCGTTACGAATTGAGCCAAGCGATACAGCAGAGTCGGAAAACTTAAATGCTATTTTAAAAGAATGGTTTTTTGAGATTGCTAGTGGTGCCATGAATGGCTTGCTGTTTGGCTATTCAGTTCAAGAAGCCGTGTATGAGCTAAAACCTGAAGGTTATATCGGGCTGCAATGGATTGGCGAAAAGCCGATGGAATGGTTTGAACCAAAAAATGACGGACGCTTGATCTATCGACCAGATGGCACAGGCGTTGAACGTGAAGTTGATCAAGTATTTAAGTTTTTCTTAACCAGACGTAAAGCTACATATCAACAGCCATACGGTAAAGCATTATTAGCAACGCTGTATTGGCTGTTTTTCTTTAAGCAAAATGGCTTTAAGTTTTGGGCAAAATTCTTAGAGCGTTTTGGTACACCAATTTTACTCGGCAAGTGTAAAGACACTGAAACCGAGGATATGAGTCGTGCTTTGCTCGATGCACATGCTCAAAGTGTATTGTCGATTGATGCTGAAGATGATGTTTCAATTCTTTCAACAGCAGGTACCAGTGGCACAGCAGGTGCAGCATTTGAATCATTTAACAATCAATTGATTCGTCAGATTCAGAAGGTTGTGCTAGGGCAGACGCTCACAAGTGGTACAGATGGTGTGGGCAGCCGTGCATTGGGGCAGGTGCATGATAACGTCCGAATGGACAAGTTAAAGTCTGATATTCGCTTAGTTACACCAACACTGCAGGCTGTGGTTGATGCTTTGTGTGCCCTGAATGGTTGGGGCGAGTATAAGGTGATGCTTGGTGAAAAACCTAAGCCACTAAACAAAGACCAAGCCGAGCGTGATGTGCATTTAAAAAATGCGGGTGCTAATTTTTCTAAAGACTATTTCATCCGTGAATATGGTTTACAAGAAGGTGATCTGGTTGAGCAAACTCAAACTGGCTTTAATCAGTTCACCGCATTACCACGTCAAGCGTTTAGCTTTAAAGCATCGACAAACAAGCTATCAGGTGCCCAGCAAGAAGTTGAGGAATTGACGGATGGTCAGGACGATTTAACGCTGCTGAATGATGCTGAAATTAGGCAGTTAGCAAGCACATCGGAAACTCCAGAGGCGTTAGCGTTCAATCTTATGCAGCTTATTCCAAAAGCCACTAAAACCGAGTTTACAGCCAAGTTAGATCAGGCTTTGTATGCTGCGGATATTTTAGGGTATATGGCTGCGAGTAAAGGGGAATAGCATTGCAGCCAGTTACATTCCTTGAAGCATTACGCTATGCACAGCAGCGCAAGATTCTGCTTTCTGATGAGTTTTACTCACTGGATTTAAAAACACGGCAAATGGCAACCACGGTGAGTTTTTTGTCGAGTCTTGAGCAGATCGAAACGGTCATTAAGGCGGTGAATAAATCCATTGCAGATGGCGGTACCTTTAAGGATTTTCAAAAGTTGGTTGAAAAAGAAGGTATCGAGTTGCCTAAGCATTATCTGGACAACGTATTTCGTACCAATATTCAAAATGCTTACGGTCATGGGCGATGGATCCAACAAAACCGAAACAAGGCTAAACGTCCGTACCTGATGTATTCAGCGATTAATGACAGTCGGGTGCGTCCAAGCCACTTGGCTTTAGATAAGATCGTTTTGCCGTTTGAGCATCCGTTTTGGCTGACGCATTACCCGCCACTTGGTTTTCGTTGCCGCTGCACCGTAATCGCCTTAACCGAAAAGCAGGCCTTGAAATATGGCATCACACCAGATGACAAACTGCCTGATGTCGCTGAGGCTTTGGACTGGTCATCGCATCCTTTGCAATTTGGTGAACTTGAATCACTGGTTGATAAAAAGATTGCTGATTCATCACTGGATAAAGAGTTCTTGCTTGAGCAAAAGCAAGTCATTCAAGCTGAATGGACTGCATCCAAAAAGCTGACAAGTTTGTTTGCACCCATGGATGACAAGAGTCGGGATTTGTTCAACACGATTGCAGATACAGTCATCCCGCTTGACCCAAAGATCAGACCAACAGCGATTCGGACGTTTATTGATTATGTGCAGGGTAATGACACGGCACTGAGCACGTATTTAAATGCGTCAGCAGCTTCACTAGCTGATGATGTACTGAAACGGTGGCTAAGTGCTGATATGGCAGCGATTCAGGCTGTGGCAAGCAATACGGCTTCAACCGTGGTGGGCGCTGCAACAATTCAGCAAGTGGCAGCGTATCAACTCGGGCAAACAGTACAATTTAATGCGCCATTGCTGATGGTTGATTCTGCAGGTGACGTCGTGATTCAGATTCAGAATGCCAAAGGTTTAGGTATTGATCTGGAAAAGCTAAATGCAGGGCAAGGGGTTTTGATTCCGTTTGGCTTGTCGTTTGAAGTGGTTTCGATTGAAACAATCAAAGGCAAGCTGATTTACACGCTAAAACCTTTGCTGAACTGAATTAAATATGAATATGACCGCTCCATTTGGGGCGGTTTTTTATTGGAGCATGAAAATGCCAGTAGAGGAAACACAGGACAAATATTGCTTTCGGCTTGGTGATCTGAACGTCAACCAAGCCGAAGACGGCAAGAAAAAACGCACCTTCACAGGCGTGGCATATAGCGGTGAAGTGATTACAGACCACTGGTATTGGGATCGAATTATTTTTGATTTGGATTCTATGAAGATAAAAGGGCGTATTCCCGCATTACTCGATCACTCACCACGTCAGCGTGCAGGTGTCATCAATGAACACAGCATTAATCACCAGCAAGGCCTAGTCGTTTCAGGCGACTTAATGAGTAACGAGTTCGGTACCGAAGTTGCTCAGGATTCTGACGATGGTTTTCCGTGGCAAATGTCGGTTCGTATTGAGCCGTCATCAGTAGAAGAAATTCAGGCTGATGCATCTGTCACGGTCAATGGAAAAGTTCACCAAGGACCAATCACGGTATTTCGTGGTGGTCGTATTCGTGAAGTGTCTTTCTGTGCTTTGGGTGCAGATGACAACACAAACGCCGTGGCAGCTAGCCACAACCCAACACAATCTAGCAAAGAGGACACAGACGTGGACTTAGAACAAGCGAAAGCGAAAATCCAAGAGTTGGAAGGTCAGGTGAATACTCTGACTGAGCAAAACAAACAGTTTGCTGCAGATAAACGTAATTCAGCCATTGATGCTTTGGCCAAAGATTTGGGCAAGGAATTTACTGCTGAAGAAAAAACCAAGTTTGCGGCTATGCCAGATGATGCATTTGATTTGATGGCGGCAACACTTAAGCAATTTGCAGCATCGACTCAGCAACAACCACCAGCTGGTCAGCAGCAACAAGCACCGTTAGCAAATCCAGCATTTGCACACTTGTTTACTCATCAAGCCAACGGTGGCGAAAATCAATTTAACGCAGGTCAGAAAACATTAGCCGATCTTGCAAAAGAACGTAAATAACAGGGGATAACTCATGACAGTTACTTTAGGAAAACCAACATCGGCATGGCTTGCTAACGAGCTTGATGGCAATCATCGTCCAAGCCGTGAAAACGTGGTCGTTGCTGCATCTCAAGAGCTAACAGATGGCACTGTGGTGTCGTTAAATGCCAACGGACAAGCGCAAATTTACGCAGGCGCTACCGATGAAGTTGCTGCGGGCATCTTTGTGGGTGATGCAGTAACTACAGGTGCAGGCGTAACAGGTGCAGGCGTAATCGTGGCACGTACAGCAAAAGTGGTTGCTGAGAATCTGACATTCAAATCAGGTTTAGCAACTGCAAAACAAACAGCAGCATTAGCGGACCTTGCGAAGTTGCATATCACAACAGTTCGTTCAGCATAGGAGCTTACGCATGGACCCTATTTTTTCAACTCAAGAATTATCTGCTGCAATCAGCAGCCTGCCTACTCGCATTGGCAATCCTGGCGATGTTGAGCTATTTCGCCCAATCTCAGGTACAACCAAGTCATTTGACATCGAGTTTTATGCTGAAGATTCAATCCTAGTGCCAACAACAGCATGGGGTGGTGTAGCACCAAAAAACTCTGATGGTGTGCGTACTGCTGAATCATTTGCAATTCCACACATGCCGCTTGAGGATGTTGTTTTAGCATCTGACGTGATGGGTGTGCGTGCATTTGGTTCGACACAAGCTGAAACCGTACAAGGTAAAGTGCTTGATAAGCTTCAATCTATGAAAAACAAGATTGATGCGACTTTGGCTTATCGCCGTTCTAAAGCGAAGCAAGGCATCATCCTTGATGCAAATGGTGCGACCATTGTGGACTATAACGCTCGCTTTGGTGTGCAACAGCAAGTTGTTTATTTCGATCTTGGCACAGCAACTACAAACGTGTTGGCGAAGTGTCAAAACGTGATTGATCTTATCGAAGATGGTTTAGGTCAAGAGATTTACACATCAATCGAAGTCGAAGTAGATCGTACTTTCTATGATGCGCTTACTAGCCATAAAAACGTGAAAGAAGTGTTTTTAGGTTGGTCTGCTGCTGAACAAAAGTTAGGGCGTTCTAATACGTCAGGCTTTGAATTTGGTGGTTTAAAGTTCATTGTGAATCGCAACAAAGTTGGCTCTACACCTGTTATCGCATCAAATACAGGTCATGCCTACCCACGCGGTACGCAGGACGTATTTATGACTGCTTTAGCGCCTGCTGACTTCAACGAAACAGTGAACACTTTGGCACTTCCATACTACGCAAAACAACGCACGCTTGATTATGATCGTGGCTTTGGTCTGCATGTTCAAGCTAACCAGTTGCCAATCGTAGCTAAGCCTAAAGCATTGGTGAAATTGTCTGGTGCTGCATCTTAACAGGTGATTTATGTATGCAACTGAAGCAAATTTGGTTGCACGATTTGGTCAGGAAATCGAAGAACTGAAATTGATGCATGCAAGTGCATCGACTGCGGTTCAAGATGCCATTCAGGATGCAACGGAAGAAATTAACGGCTATATCGGTGGTCGTTATGCTTTGCCGTTGCCAAATGTGCCAAGTAATTTAGAGCGCATGGCGTGTGACATTGCACGTTATCGCCTCTATTTTCAGCAGCCAACGGATGAAGTGCGACAGCGTTATGAAGATGCTGTTTCATTTTTAAAGTTGGTGGCTAACAACAAAGCGCATTTGCAAATTCAGGATGCAGTAAGCAACCAAATCGTGGACGACCAGCCAAAGAATAAACCATCCACAATGCCCATCGGTACCAGCTACAAGGGTGGTGTGTTTGGTGATTCCACTTTAGACATGATGCCTAGCATCAAGTGAGGTGTGTGTGGCATTTGCAATCACGATCAGAGCTGATAGTTCACCCATTGAAGCAATCTTTGCTCGCTTAAATCAGTTCGATGCTGATAAGTCAAAACTATTTGATGAAATTGGTTCAGGGCTTGTTTTTAGTGTGCAGGATCGTTTCTTTACTGGGCGTGATGTAGATGGTAATCCGTGGAAAATGTCTTGGCGTGCAATACAGCAAGGCGGTCAAACGCTGCGTGATACAGGGCGCTTGATGAACTCCTACACACATAATGTTTTGTCTAATGGTGTGGAAGTTGGGACCAATGTTGAGTATGCGCCGTATCTTCATTATGGGGCGACAATCCTTCCGAAAAACGGTCAGTACATTACGTTTGCAGTAGCTGGTCAATATCGCAAAGTAAAGCAATCTGTTTTACCACCACGAACTCAACTTGGCATTAATGCAGAGGATGAGGAAATGGTTTTAGACATCGTAGGAAATTTTATCAATGACTACATTCTTCGCGGTGCGTGATGAAATTGCCGAAAAATTGGATGAAATTCCAGAACTGCGGAAGATTTACACACCGCTTAATTCGGTAAACGTGACGGAAATGTCGCAGGTCACACCATCTGCCCATGTGAACTTTGTGCGTATCGACTTAAAAGACTCCAAGGGTAACAGCAAGTTGAATCAGATCGGTCAGCAATGGTCGGTTACGGTTGCATGTCGCAATGCGCAATCACAGTTAAATGATGGTAGTGCTGTAGCAGATGAGGCGGGCGCATTGACTGAAAAAGTCATTCAGCTTTTGGCGGGATGGAAGCCATCTTCTTCACGTATTCCATTGCGGTTTTTGTCTGTACGTGATGGGTATAGCTCAAGCTTTGCATACATCACCATTATTTTTGAATCTGAAAAGTTTATCTAGGAGCCATACATGGCGAAACAATATAAAGCCTTAAAGCCTGTAGGTCGCTTTCAGGTTGGCGAATTGGTTGGCGGTCTGAATGAAGATCAGATCAAAAAATTAGTTGCTGATGGTGTCATTCAAGAAGTGGAAACCACAGCTGCAACAACAAAGAAAATTGCGGGGGATGCTAAATAATGAGCACTCAATATATTTCGCTACAAGGTGAATTTTACTTATCTAAAATTACCAATGGTGTGGCAGGTGCAATGCGTCATCTGGGCAACGTACCAGAGTTTGAATTGGAAATTGGTGCTGAAATTTTAGAGCACACTGAATCCATGACAGGTAAGCGCACAACTGACTTCACCATGGTTCAAACTACGTCGGTTAGTTTCTCAGGTCAGCTTGAAAAAGTGGATAAAGAAAACCTGAAATACATCGTTTCAGGTGAAACCACAGAAGTGACCACTGAAACCATTGCCGACGCAAATATTGGCACTGTGGTGGCAGGTCAGGAAATTAAGCTTGGTGGTTATAACTTGTCTACCGTGTCATTTAAAGATTCAACAACTGGAACAGCGGTTACAGTAGACCCAACAAAGTACACGGTGGACTTAAAGTTCGGTACGGTTGTTTTTAACGATGTTGCAGGTCTCACCATGCCAATTTTGGCAAGCTATACCACTGGTGCAGTGACACATACGACACTAGCATCGGACTTTGAAACAGAATACGAGCTGTTTTTCAAAGGTATTAATACAGCTACTGGCGAGCACATGGCCGTTCGTTTATGGCGTACTAAGAAGTCACCTGAAACCACATTCCCATTGATTCACGAAGAATTAGGGCAATACTCTATTTCAGGTCAAGCGTTGTCTGATGTTTCAAAACAAAGCGACGCAGCGCTTGGTTTGTACGGCCATATCGTAACAATTCCATCGGTACAAGCGCCTTAAAACCAACACAGGCACAAGAAAACTCCACGACGCATAAGCGTCTTTTTTTGTGCCTGTTTTTTGAGATTGTTTGGCTTTGTATTAATTGATTTTTACAAACCCAAGTGATTTACCAACCTATTGACAAGAATCTATATTTTTTAAAGCAAAGCCGATCTTAACAAGTCGGCTTTTTTAATGCCTGTTTGTTTGTATTTGCATTCTGCATTCAGGCTCAACACAACTCAAAGGAGTTAATTATGAATGCTAAATTTAATCCAGTAGTTAAATTGGTTGAGGTTCAAAAAGGTGAGCCGACCACCACCACTTTGCAAATAGCACTAGGATTAGGAATTCAGCACGCCAGTGTAATTAAAATTGTAAGAACATACCTGCAAGACATTCAGGAATTTGGACGAGTGAGATTTGAAAGTTCTTACGATTACGGTGGTTTAGTGAATTCTGGATTTGAAATCCGAAATTCAAACCAAGGTCGCCACACTCGATACGCTGTTTTAAGTGAGCAGCAATCATATTTTTTAATGACTTTAATGCGGAACAGTCCAAAGGTTATTGATTTCAAAAAAGCGCTTGTTAAAGCATTTTTTGAGGCTCGCACCTTATTGCAAACCGATTACTTTTCTCTTATTCGGGAGCGCGAAACATTAAGTGCAAAACTTGAATGTGAAAAAGAAATAGCAAGTGCATGCGGAAAAGGGTTATCGGTTTGGAAAAAACAACGTGACTGCTTAACCACTGCAATTGCAAACGTGGATCGGCAGATTCAACCATGCTTATTTGACTAAAAACCACTGCCACCTTCGGGTGGCTTTTTTGAGATTCCATCATGAATGATTTTTTCTTAGCAGATAATCGCACGCTTCAAATTGGCGAAATTGAAGTAAAGCAGATTCAGGTGAAGTCACTGGATCTATTCTGCAGACATGCTGAAACAGTCAAAGAATATTTGAAAGACAAAGATTATTCAGATGAAATTTTAATTGAGCTTTTTAAGGCTCATGCAGTTGATGTGATTCAAACCTGTGTCATGACTACCAATCTGACCACAGAAAGCATTTTTAATGTGGCGAATGACCAAGCCTTATTTTTAGGTATACTGCGAGCAGTCTTAACTGTGAATACAGCATATTTCAAACCTGAAAAGCCGAAACGCCGTACCAAGCCAAGCAATGAGAAAAGCACTTGGTTTGATTCATTCCAGTATTTAATTGAGTCTGGCCATCGTCACGAGGACATTTTGAATATGTCATACGGTGCGTACCTGCAGTATATAAAAGCCGCACAAAGAAGTGAGCTTAGAAAAATGCGGTCACAAGTCAATTTAATGCGTTCGGCACAACATGCTCAAAACCGTGAATTTAAAAAACTTATGGAAGATTTGAAGGTTGTTGATTGATTAACCAATTGTTAAAATGCCTGAAAATTATATAAATTTAGAGGGGTGTTTTATGAAAAAAATATTGGTTGCTGCAATTCTGCTTGCGTCATCATCTGCATTTGCTTTGGAATCCACAAATGCTGTTCGTGGTAGTAACATGATTGTTGAGGTTGGGCATTCTCAAGGTCGTATGATGGAAGCCTTAGGTAGACCAGTGTCATCATATAATCACGTAATTCATGATCGTAAAGGCTGGCCGCACAAAGCCACAACTTACACATATCGCATGAATAACGCACGCTACGAAATTACTGTTGTAGATGGGAAAGTCTATAGCATTGGTTGGGAGCGTGAGTGATGGAATTCTCCAAACAACAATTAGTTGGTCTTGTTGGCGGTATTGTTCTTTTGCTTGGGGTTTTTCTCCCAATAGTGAGTATGCCTATCGCTGGATCGATATCCATATTTAGTAGTGGTCGTATAGATGGGTATGTATTGCTTGGATTGGCAATTATCAGCCTTATACTTGCTTTTATAAATAATATAAAGCCTTTGCGAATTACTGGTGGTGTGTCGCTTTTAATAGTGATAATAGATTTTATTTATCTACTCTATAAGCTAAATAGCATCAAAGGGGATGTTGCAGATAAGCTTAAAGACAACCCTTTTGGCGGCATGGCGGAAGCAATGATGAGTACCGTCCAAATACAATATGGATGGGTATTTTTATTTATAGGTAGTCTTTTACTGGTTTACGCTGCGTTTGCTAAGGTTGTAAACAAGCCAGTTGAGAACAATATTGATCCAAGTATACAAAATCAACCTGAGTCGAATGTACGGAGAACCACTACCGCAAAAGTAGTAGGAGAAGATTACTTTTCTCATAATGCAGGGAAACGAGTAGAACCAAAAATTCAATCAGATTTAAGAGCCTGCCCTTATTGTGCTGAAGAAATTAAGGCAATAGCGATAAAGTGCAAGCATTGTGGAAGTATGGTGGAACAATGAAATACATATTAGGGTTGTTTATTTTAGCTCTTTCACAAAGCTTGTTTGCTGGTGGAGTTTACACATGCACGGTTAATGGAAATACTGTTTATCAAGGAAAGCCGTGTGCTGGCAAGGAACTAAATTCTCAAGTTAGAGAATCGCAGGCAAAAATCAAAGGACAACAGGCTGCAGCAGAAAAAGCTAAGGCTGAATGGGATGCAAAAAAAGAGCCTCGCATTGGTATGAGTAAATCGGAAGCCGAAAAGACAACTTGGGGTTATCCAGATAAAGTAAATACCACCACAACTGCTACGAATGAATTTGAGCAATGGGTTTACCGTGGTTATCGCTCAACGCGCTATCTGCATTTTACCAATGGAAAACTAACCTCTATTTCCAACTAAAAGATGATTGTAACAAGCCCACTTCGGTGGGTTTTTTAATGCCTAAAATTTGAGGTCAGCATGTCAAAAAATTTAACTTTTAAACTTATCTTGGACGCTGACAGCAAAGGTTTTGTTAGCGGTGTAAAACAATCTGAAAGTGTCGCAAAGTCAGTATTTGATGCAATCAAAACCGAGTCTGATAAGTTAAAACAAAGCTCGGCTGAAGCTGCAAAAGAGCTTGGGAATATCATCCCAAAAGGCACGAGTGAGTTAGCTGCAGGCTTAACTAAATCATTATCCAGTGCCACCGAGATTATTAAAAATGCAGGGGAAAATGCAAAATCTACTGCAGACAACTTCACGGATTTTGGTAACAAATCACACAAGGCTTTAGATTTATTAAAAGCTGACTTAACAAGTGCTAAAAAGAAGCTGCAAGAGTTTTCCAATTCCAATGCATCACCTGCAGACATTGAAGTTGCACAACGCCAAGTAGACCAACTTGAAAAAGAAGTTCAACAGGCTGACCAAGCATTTAACGACTTTCAGGCAGAAGTCGGCAGAGCAAACACTCAACTTAAAGAAACAGACTCAGCAGCAACATCGGCTAAAAAAGGCTTAGATGGCGCTAAGTTTGCAGTTAATGCACTTGTTGGTGCTATGGCTGCATTAGGTGTTGGGCTAGGTTTGCGTGAATTAGCAGAAGCCGCTGACGCATACACTGGACTTTCTGCACGCATTCAGATTGCCACCAAAGATGGCGGTAACTTTGAATCAGCAATGGCTGGCGTGCATCAGGTTGCCTTAGCCACAAATTCAAGTCTGCAAGCGACTGGTGACTTATTCACTCGTATTGACGCAGTTGGCAAAGAAATGGGTATGACGCAGCAACAAGCGTTAGACCTAACCAAGACTGTTACGCAAGCAATTCAGATTGGTGGTGGTTCAGCCCAAGCCAGTGAAGCAGCAATTACCCAGTTTATTCAAGCCATGCAAGGCGGTGTTTTGCGTGGTGAAGAATTTAACTCAATCATGGAAAACGGCTATGGCTTAGCTGAGGCGCTAGCTAAAGGCTTGGGAGTCACTACAGGTGAACTCCGAAAAATGGCTGAAAATGGAGAGCTAACTTCCGAGCGTGTAGCAAAGGCGCTGCAAAGCCAAGCCGCACAAGTCCAATCGACTTATGACCAATTCCCAACAACTATTGGTAATGCTTTACAGCGCATCCAAACAAGTTGGCAAATTCTGATTGGCACAATGGATCAGGCGAATGGTGCCAGTGCTACTGTAGCTGAATGGCTTGTTGTGATTGCTGACAATATGGGGATTGTTGAAGCCCTTATTGATGATTTGGGCGATGGTTTTATTTGGGTTGGCGACCAACTTAAAAAAATCGATCCATCTGTATGGGTAAGCCTTAAAGATGCTTTAAGCAGTGCATACGATGCCATTAAAGATGTTGTGGTGACGTTGTTTGATTTAGGTAAAACGGTTGCAGATGTATTGGGCACAAGCCTATCAACTGCATTGTCTATTTTATCATCATTGACTGGTGAAGTTACAGAAGCAGGCGAACAAGTCAGCTTTTTAGAACGTGTGCTTCAAGGTCTTTCAGTAGCGTTCGGCGTCATTTCTGACGCGGCGTCAGGCATTAAAATCTGGGTCAAGCTTTTAACAGGTGCATTTTTTGATTTAGCAGGTGCGGCAAATAGCGTACTTGCAGCCTTGACTTGGGGTGACTTAAGCAAACAGTTTGCAGCCAATGCTGATTTAATGAAGCAAAAGGCTAAAGAATACTATGCAGAAGCGGATAGGGATGCACAAGGTTTTAAATCTAAAAGCATAGCTGCGATTGAGGAAATTAGTAAAACCCAAACTGAAAAAGATGCTGAGTCGGTTACATCATCCAAAGCTAAGCTTGAAAAACTTTTAGCAGATCAGACTGCTGAAGCTGATGGCAAGAAAGCAACCGAGCAAGAAAAGCTAAAAGCCGTTCAGGATTACGCAGAGGCAGCGATTAGAGCCAATGGCGGTGCAATGGATGGCACCATGCAAGCCGATCTGATGACGAAAGGCTATATCGTCACAATGAATGAGGCTGGCAAGGTCAGTGTTGAAGCTTGGGACGCGGCTGCTGAAGGTGCTGAAGAAAACGCAAATGCTGCAGACAAGGCGCGTAAAGCCGCAGCAGCATTGGGTTTGGATTTAGACGTTTCACTCAACCGCGTTTCAGCCAAATTCAAAGAATCAGAGGGGCAGTTAAACAACTTTACTGCTGGTCTTGAGGATTTGGGTGTCACGGGCGAAAAAGCTGGAAGTGTTACCTATGAGGCATGGCTCAAATGGTTGGAAACTGCCAAAAGCCAAGCTGAAATTGATATGGCTAAAGCCAAGCTTGAGCAGTTTGGCGAACAAGGCAAGATATCAACTTCGCAGGTTGAACAAGGTCTGATTGCAATTAAGCATCAAGCCCAAGGCTTACCAGATGATATTGATCCTGTAACGGCTGCTTTTAAGCGATTAGGGATTGAGACCAAAGAGAATCTTAAACTGTCTGCACAACAGGCATTGATGGATTACATCACTATCCGTGATAGTGGTCAGGCTACGGCAGAAGGCATTCAAAAGGCTTATGAGAAAGCAGCACAAGCGGCTGCCTTATCAGGCGATCAAGCAGTAATTGCATCGGCTAATGCTGCAGGTGCAGGTCGTGATCTGCGCGTCGAAATCGACGAAACAGGCAAAGCCTCTGTTAAAGCGATGGATGAATTAACCGAAGCTAACCACCGTGTACGTGAATCAGCACGCAGTATTGGTGATGGTTATCGTGAAGCAGGGCAGATTGCACGCGAAGAAGCCAATGCAGCGCAAATCGCATGGAATAAGGCATCTCAGGAAGCGGCTCAGAAATGGGATGCTGAAATGAAACGTCAGTCCAAAGGTTTAAGCGCGGCTATCTCAGGCTATCAATCCATGAGCAAGAACGATGTAATTTCTCAGATTAAAAGCATGGGATACAGTGAAGATCAGGCTAAGAAATTGGCAGGGTCAATCTGGTCACAAGCCATGGCTACAGATCGTGATGCCAAATTTGCTGCATACGGCAAAGGCGGTAACTTGGCCATGAATAAACTCATCGAGCAAGAATTTAATAACGCTGCAGCGAAAGGCTTAACGACACAGCACGGTACAAACAAGATTAATGAATTACTGCGTAATCTTGATGTGAGAAGTACGGGCAGCACGCCAAAGGTCAATGACTATGTACCTAATATTTCTGAACCAAAAATTCGCGATCTGCAGAATGATGCACCAACCAAAAACGTGCGCTTTGAGTTTGTATCAGGCGGCAAACGCTTTGAAATGCAAGGCTCACAGGAAGATGGAGACACAATGGAAAGCATCTTGCGTGAATTTGAAATGCTGAAAAAGGCAATGTGATGAAATTAATACGCTTAGCAACATCCGAAACCGTCTCATTAGAAGACGGTTTTTTATGGTCTGATGAATTTGAATGGAAGCCTAAAGAGCAAACCGTGGAACGTGCTATTAGTGGTGCGGCCATTATTCAGGAAGGCATCAAAGTCGGTGCTCGCCCTATCACTTTAACGCCCGACAGCAATCGTGGTTGGGCAAAGTTAAGTGATGTGCGCAAGCTACAGGAATGGTCGGCTTTAAGCGAGAAGTTTCGCTTGCAGTTTGAATGGCCACATGACAATCGACAATTTGATGTGATTTTTAATCATCAAGACACAGCACTGGAAGCGGTCAGCGTGTGGGGTTCACCAGCGACCAGTTCAGATGAAATGATGCGTTTAACGCTAAGATTTTGGAGCGAATAATGGCAATTGAAACAAAAGACTTGGTGCTCTATAAATCGGAGCGATTAACTGACACAGACGATGGTGGCGGAAAATATTCAGGTCAGGTCATCGTGGATGGCCAAAGTAATAACTTGTTCAATGACGTGTCGGAAATGGATAGGACGATGGGTGACGTATCCATGCGTAAAATCTTTCCTGCCGTGATTACAGAAGATACAGACTCATTGATGGGTGCAACGGTATTCATCTCTGAAAACCCGCAGGATCCAAACGTATCGGCTTTACTATTCAGTACAAAAAACTGGACAGATGAACGCCGTAGCGCCCAAAACCGTGTAGAAAATTACTTGGCCAAAGGTGGGCAAATTGCTGGTACTCCATTAGATACGCACTGGCAAGGCATGAAGCAGTTGCAAGTGGCGATGTTCCCGCAAGAGGCTGAATCCAGTGTAGGTGACACAATTGTTTTAGTTAGTGACGAAGGCAAGGCGGTTCAATTTGAGCAGTATGTGCGTATCACTAAAGTTGAAACACGCATTGCGATTATGGTGGTTGATAATAAAAACGTGGAATACAAGATTGCCACGTACACGATTAATGACCCACTTGAGCGTGATTTTGTCGGACTAACAGCACGACAGTGGTACGGTGGCAACACACCATCTAAAACCATCATTCGTGAATCATTGGTTGCAGATACAGGTGAATATTGTGCATCGGTAAAACTGGCATCGGATGCGCAAGTAGGTGAGTTCACTGTGAATGCGTCTAGCATGTTCACACAGTTGATTCCATCTGCACAGACTGAAACCCCGATTGTTGATGTGAACGCGGCGGGTGAGAGCGTTATTTTGGTACCGGGTAACGACGGTACCATTACTGCAAATTTCCCAACCACTGTGGGCGTCAGTCAAAACTTGTATTTAGGTTCGAGCGTAATGCCCTCAAGCATTGCGTTTACGCTGTTTGGTCAGCCTGTGAGCGACCAAGGCGGCTTGCTTAAAAACAGCCAAGGCACACAAGTCGGTACGATTGATTATCAGCGTGGCTTAATACAATGGACTTCTGCTGCAGGCACTGGCTCGACCACCTTAGAAATCACTTTTACGCCTGCTGCTGCGCCAAGACAATATTTTCAAAGCTATGCCATTCCTGTGACGCAAAACAGCCAAAGCACCAACTGGACAGGCGTTTTAATTCCAATTCCTGCACCGGGTAGCCTGACGCTTTCGTATATGTCACAAGGCAAGTTCTACGAGTTGAAAGATGATGGTTCGGGTCAGTTAAAGGGTGTTCACAGTTCGTTTGGCTCAGGCATGATTAACTATGAAACAGGTTCATTCTTGCTGACCACAGGTGCATTGCCTGATGTGGATACGCCAATTTTGGCACACTGGGGCACACCGATTGCAACTTTCGTGCGTGCAGGTTTGCATGTAGAGAAAGCAGGCTTTGACATTGACCTTGGCCGTGTAGGGGTGGCATCAGGTGTTACGGTGACTTGGCTGCTCGATGGAGTCACTAAAACAGCTTCCAGTAACTCCAAGGGCTTATTTGTGGGTGATGCAACGGGTTATATCAAATATGCCACAGGCAAAGGGCGGATTATTCCAAACAAGCTGCCGCAGAAAAATACCCAGTTCAACATCACCTATAACTATGGCACGCAGCTCAGTCAGTCAAAGACTGTTGTTCCTGCTGGAGACCAGGTATTGACGTTCACAATTGGTACAGGCTCAAGCATTCAGCCGAGTAGCGTAGAGCTAAGCATTCCAGTAACAGATATATCGGGTCTAAATACACTTTATGTGGAAATTACAGATGACCCGATAAATGAAAGCAGCGGACACCTAATTGATCGTTATGGGAATATTCAAGGCACGATCAATTATGAGACGGGGGAATGCACAGTAACACCAACCACAACATTCCAAACATTCAGTCTTGTTTATGAGGCTCGATTTAACGCAACTTATGCGTCTGCATAAAGGTGATCTAAATGGCTTTTTATTCTCCAGTTACATCCCAAATTAGTGGCACCATACAAACCTTTCGGGCTTACAACGAAACCACAATTAATGTGAAATATCGTGATGATGCAGGTGTTAATTCAAGCACCACGGTAGCTGTGGCTGATAAGTTACGACTTGACCTATCATCGGGTTATGACGAGCAGATTTTGACAGGCTCAGCACGCTTTAGAGTTGGTGCTGATACCTTCTTAGATCGTGATGGGCAGCTTTATCGCAATGTAGACCCATCAAATAACAGTGGTATTGCGTCTGGTTCGATTCAATACGGCACAGGGCAGGTTGAAATCGAGTCATGGACACCAAACGGTGATAACACAGTCCGTCTGGATTCACTCACGACTACAACTGACTTGCCACCGATGAACCAGGTCAGCTTTAGAACGCCTGTGATTCCAATACGCCCGCAGTCTTTGACTGTGGTTGTAGCATCATTAGAGCATGGTCAATTGACACTAACCACTGACGAAAACGGGGTGATTGAAACAAGTCTTGCACACGGCAAAATCAATCACATTACAGGTTTTGTGGATATTTATTTCTACACTAAAACCGAAATTACCGAAGCCAATCGTGCAGAAATTACCGCCAAAGATTGGTATGACGTGCGTATGGAGTATGAGGAATTAGGAAAAACCTACATTAACGTACCAGTTTGGATCGATGGTTCATCGGTGCGTTATAATGCCATTGCTTATACCTACATCCCGCTTGATTCTGAAATTCTCGGTTTGTCTGCAACACGTTTGCCTCTCGATGGTCGTGTGCCGATTTTCCGAGTTGGTGACATTGGAATTGTCAGCTCAAGCAAAACACAGGAATTGCCAAGTCATATTGCTGGTCAAACCTACGATTTAAACGATCAGCGTATTTCATGGTGCGAGTTAGAAGACAGTCAAGGCACCAAAGTGCCATTCGATATGTATGTGGTCGATTATGACTACGGCAAAGTCACATTAAACGGTGATTTTTCACTAAATACATTGGTTGCACCACTCACTGCTAAATATCGTTATCAAGACATGGGTTTAATTCGTGATGTGCAGATCAGCGGGCAGCTAACCTTTACCAAGCCTTTAACTCATAACTACGATGCGGCAGACACGATTGTTGGATCTGCTTTGGTTATTGGTGATATGCAGTCGCGCTATACACGGAAATTTGTGCAACAAACGTGGAATAACACATGGGCAGATGAAGCCACAGGTGCGGGTATTTCAGCCAACTACAACGATGCTTTGTATCCGATTACTGTCACCAATAAAGGGGCTATTCAGGAACGCTGGGCACTGATATTTACCGATGTGACAAACTTCCGCTGTGTCGGTGAATACTCAGGGCAAATTGGCACAGGTAGCGTAAATGCTGACTTTGCTCCAATTAATCCTGTGACTGGCTTGCCATATTTCACAGTGAAAAAAGAAGGTTGGGGTGCAGGTTGGGCAAGCGGTAACGTACTACGCTTTAATACTGTAGCCGCAAACTTTCCCGTTTGGGTGATTCGTACAGTGAAGCAATCTGAGCCAACTGTTATGTCAGATCAATTCCAGATCATGCTACGCGGTGACATTGACCGAGTAATTTAAAATTTAAATCAAATATGGCCGCTTATGCGGTCTTTTTTATGGGTGAATAAAAATGGCGACAGATGTAGATGTTCAATACTTCAGCCACTTAAACGGCTTAGTGCTTGGTAATAACTGGGGTGATTTAATTCGCTTGCTTGATAAAGCTTTAGTGACAGGCGTTGATTTTACTCAAATCACAGCAGCATCAATTGATGCTCAAGGTGATGTGCATATCACACTATACGCAGCGCATAAGGCCATGCTATTTCAGGTAGTTGAATTGTCGGGTTTTAGCCCTGTATCACTGAATCAAAAATACCGCATCAAAGGCGTACCAAGCGCAACTGAGTTGATTTTAAAACCACATACCGCAATTGCTGAAACAAGCATCGCAACGATGGGTTCTGGAAAATTAGCATCACTTGGTTATGAGATTATTTTTCGTGATACAAACGATGTTAAGCGTGTTTATCGTGCAAAAAATCCAACGGCACAGCATCCGTTTATTCGTGTGGATGAATCACTTACAAGCCCAGATGGTACAAGTGGTGTTTATGCTTCAAGCTACGCAAAATCCGCAATGGTTGGGTTGCTTGAAAACATGGCGCACATTGATGATTACGAGAATCCAGATGTACGGCAGTTGCCTTTTAATTCAACAAACCCTGCAAGGAATTGGAAGATAACAGGAACAGGGGGCAGTGTTGTAAGGGGATGGTCAAAATGGTATTGGGCAACAAGCTCAAACTTAAATGATTGGATGAATGATGCAAACACCCCCATTACCATTAATAGAAACTTCACATTAATTGGTGATAAAGACGCATTCTATCTTCAGAACAGTTTAGCATCAAACGCACAACAGAAAGTTATCCGTGGATGTGGTGTGTTTAATAATGCTGATAGCAACTCTTTAAATTGGTTTCTAGCAACCACATTGCACACCCACGCAGCGCAATCCAACTATATGATAAGAGATTCTAGTTTTATTGGTGGGACTCCTTTTTTTATAGCCACAGCCCCATCAAAAATATTAACAGTATCGGTGGATTTATTGGTTAAAAACCACACATACTTAAACCCTATTATGCCTAATTATTTTTCAGGGCAAGATTCAATTGCGCCGAACTCTGATGTTCCCGCACTTGAAATTCCGATTTATGATGATGCTGGTTTTGCGAGGGGGTCTTGTAAGCACATTTGTTTCGCCATGAGGTCGCGTTCTCTTAGCAGTACAACTCCAATTATATCGGGCAATAGCATATACATTGCGGATAGCGCAAACTATCAACAACCAACCGCATTTGTTTACTACTATCTAGGAGAGCTTCAGTGAAACCATTGGGTAGACAAGTAGCTAAACACTCTAATTTGCTTTTAGAGGTTGGTTTTGGCTCAAAAAACACGGTTGCAAGCATCAAGGGATCAACCAAAAAACTGGGTGAAAAGTATAAAAACTGTTTGGTGGCTTTATACAACAAGGCAAATTTACAACCGCTTGCAGTTAGAAAGCCTGATGCGGACGGAAATTATCAAATCTACGGGTTAAATAATTCACTTGATTGTTTTCTTGTTGCTTTTGATTCAACTAAACAATACAACGCAGTTATTCAGGACAACGTGGTGCCAAAATGAGTAAAACATCAGTCAAAGCTCGGCTTGCCATGATTCAAGCCTTTGCAAATTTTATGGATAGCGGTAGCCAAAGTGCTACCGTTATTTTTTATCAAGGCGCACAACCTGCCAGTCCTGCTGTTGCAGCAGATTCAAACAATGCTTTAGTCACTTTGGTTTTTCCTGAGCCTTGTATTAAAGAAACTACAGCCACCTATGTTGAGTTTCATCCAACCGATACAGGCTCCGTTATTAAAGGCGGTACTGCAGCTTGGGCACGGATATATAACGGTGCGGGTGAAGTGGCAGCGGATCTAACTGTGGGTACTGATATTGCGCTTGCCAATACCAATTTGGCTTTTGGTGGTACGCTGTTTATTCAGTCCATCAAACTCAGACCGTAACTTAAAAGGGTGCTCATGTGGATTTTAAAAATAAGCTCGGCACCGTTGATGCGCACAACCTAAACCTAAACTTCAAGCCTGAAAATACCGATAGTCATAACATTATTCTCAATTTTGAGCATCTAGCCGATGGCTCGACTAATCTCAATTTTGGTGATGATGTATCTGCAGTTGTTGATACGGTTTTAGAGACTGATTTTAGTTTTGAAGTCACTGCAATTTATGCCGACAGCGGTGTAAATACCGCAGCCATAGATACGGTACTAGATACTGAGTTTAGCTTTGAAGTTGTCGCAGTCTTTAAAGACAATATTGATGTCATTGGGCAGATTGATACCGTCCTAGACACCAGTTTTAGCTTTGAAATTGTTGCTGAATTCGCTGAAAACCTATGCACGATTGATACTGTTTTAGATACCGCATTTCAGTTTCAAGTTGAGGCTGTATTCGATATTAATCACATCGTCGGGGTGTCTTATGCCTTTGATGCCAGTTATAAAAAAGCAATCGCTGCATTAAGCGTCACGGAAATACCGTGGGCCAAACCAATTTTAAGAGTCTCAAATGAGGCTCTTTTTTATGACCAAGGTTTAGTGCTCAGTCAGCAAGCTATGGCGGGTTTTGATCAGTCTGATTCGCTTACACAAGCAGTCCGAATTGAGCATGAAAAAGCCAGTGGCCTGCAGACTGATGCGTATTTGGTATGGCAAACAGGCGATAAGCGATTCATTCATCAAAGCTACTTATTTGATGAAACGCTAAAGCTGCGTATCAATCGAGTCACAGACTGGCACGAAATGATTCGTAAGCGTCGCAATATCACGTATGCGCATGAAGTGGCACACGTCTTTGAAAAGCATTTCACGTTTGAATGGGATAAGGGCTTAGAGCTTGTCACGACGGATGATTTAGCTTGGGAAAAAGCCAAGGCGATTCATTATCGTAAGCATCCAATTCAACCTTGGCCACAACCTGAATTAACGCAATATGAAGGCACAGGTGATTTAAATTTCGTTTGTTTATGTCATGAAGTTGATGCGCATAACGTCATTTTAAACTTTGGGGTTGATGACTGTATTCCCGCAATTCCAAATCAAAACTGGTGGTATATCTTGAATAGTTTATCTGTGACACGGCTTGATAATGATGCAGAAATTTTAGTGTATGACGGTAATTATCGTACTGACCGCGGCAGCTGGGCTTGGTCGTATAGCTTAACTGTGCCGAATACTGAAATTGCAAAGCTTGAGCCAATCAATGGACAGCCTGTAATTCTTAAAATTCTTGTCAATGGGCATGAGCATCACATGCTACTTGAGAATCGCACACGTTCACGCAATTTTGGCAATATAACTTATGTGCTCACAGGTCGCAGTCAAACCGCTTTACTTGATGCACCGTATGCGCCTTTACGCTCGTTTTTACAAGAGAATGAGCGCACATCGGTACAACTTGCTCAAGCTGAATTAGACCGTGTTTTTAGCGACACGGTATTAAATTGGCAATTGATTGATGACTTAGGCTGGATCGTAGCAAACAACAGCTTAAGTTATTCAAATCTTGCGCCTATCGCAGCCATTAAACTGATTGCAGAAAGTGGCGGTGGTTTTATTTATAGCGAAAAGGGTAGTAATACACTTTCAATCAAGCCGCTTTATAAAAAGACATTTTGGGATACGTTCACGGTTGATGACTATGACCGCTTGGTGCCTGATTCATTGGTAACAAGCCAGTCTACAGACTATGAGTTGTATCCTGATTACAACGGCATCACACTGACAAACGATAGAACGGGCAAGCAAGCGCAAGTCAAACGCACGGGTACCGCAGCAGACGTGCTATTGCCACCTGAAAACAATCCTTTGTTTGATGTCGTAAGCATGGGCGCTTTCGGCAAAGCCAAACTAGCCAAAGCAGGCATGGTTGAAACACACACATTGACCATGCCAATTTCTACAGAGGTTGGTGAATGTGCACCAGGCGAAGTTTTTGCATTTAATGCCCAGTGGTGGGGTATTGTTGAAAGTGTCAGCGTGTCATTCAGCCATGCAAAGGTGAACCAAACTGTCAAAGTGGAGCGTGTGAATCGTGAGTAATGCACTGCAGCGGTTGATTGATTTAATGCCCAAAGCGCCTGAATTTGTGGGGCAAATCACGCATGAAAATCATCCGAATTATAAAGTTTTAGTTGTGGATGGGTCGGGCTTAGTCATGTGCACCAGCACCACCCGTTACAACGTCGGTTCAACGGTTTTTATTTCAAATGGGGAGATTAAACGCTTGGCGGCAAGCGGTGATGTAGTACAGATTGAAGTGTAAAAATTTAAATTGAAGCAAGCGTCCGAAGGGGCGTTTTTTTATGTCTGGAGAAAAGACAATGCAAGAAAACACGTTACCGTGGGTCATTAAATTAGTTCCAGCAGTTGTGGGGGCAATCCTTGCTTTAGTGCTTAGCGGGGATATTGATAAAGACGGGAAAATTCAGGTCACGCTTGGTGTGATCGGCAAGTTCTTATTTAGTGTGTCGGTCAGTTTATATGGCGGTGCTGCATTCATTGAATACTACGAATTAAACAATTACTCACACATGGCGCAAGGCTTTGTGATGCTGATTTTTGCTGTATTCGGATTGTTGGCCATCGGTATTGTTTATCAATCCATCGCACTCATGCATGGTAAATCATTAGCAGAAGTTATTGCTGAAGTGAAAGCCGCTTTCGTTGCGATTATCGGGGGTGGTAAGTGAGCAAGAAATTAACTGAAGCACAGATTCAAGCACAGGCCTCAAAACTCGGTATCGAAGTCGCAGCATTAAAAGCTGTTATTGAAGTTGAATGCAAGGGCTCAGGCTTTAATGTAGATGGCACACCAGTGATTCTGTTTGAGCGCCATGTATTTCGGCAGCGACTAATTGCAAACGGTAAAGCAGCAACAGCAGACAAGGCCATGCGAGAACGTCCTGACCTGTGCAATAAAACTATGGGCAATTATGGCTTATATTCAGCTCAGCACGGACGCTTGAATGCTGCTGCTCAATATCACCGTGAGTCGGCTTTAGAGTCGGCATCATGGGGTATTGGTCAAGTGATGGGTTATCACTGGAAAGCTTTAGGCTATCCAACTTTGCAGAACTTCATCAATGCAATGTATCGTGACGAAGCATCACAGCTTGAAGCAATGTGTCGTTTCATTAAAGTGAATGGCTTAGTAAATGCACTAAAAAACAAAGATTGGAAAGCATTTGCACGTGGCTACAACGGTCCCGCTTATGCTAGAAATGCTTATGATGTGAAGCTTGGTAATGCGTATAAGAAAGCCCTCAAGTGAGGGCATTGGCGCAAACCCTACGCAACAAGACGTGTTTGGGTTTGCTGTTTTAGGATACATGAAAATGCGGCTAAAGCTAATCCAATCGGTTTGCAATCTCGCTTGCTGTGGCATTGTAGTAAACCATCAAACTGCGTAAATCTTTGTGACCAATCATTCTTGCCAAGTCCAAAACTTCAAGCTTTCTTGCGAGTCTGGTACATGCTTCATGTCTTGAGTCGTGAAAATGCAAATCCTCAATTTCACACTTATCTCGCAACTTTCGCCAAAGCGTATCAAAACTAGCATCTTTCACAGTAAATACGTTATGGCTACCTATTCCCTTCATTAATTCAAGCAGTTCAACAGCACGCTTGGAAAGTGGAACGTGTCGCTTTGTACCATTCTTTGTTTCATCAAGCGTGACATACCTATCTTTTAAATAAACCCGATCCCAAGTTAGTCCACGAATTTCACCAGCCCGCATCGCTGTTTCAATCGCTAAAAGAAAAGCAATCATAATTTGTTGAGTAAAATTTTCAGGTGTTTGATTGTTGAAGTCGGCAGCAAGGCAAAGCCGATCAATTTCATCTTCTGCGATTCGTCTATCACGGTGTGCGGGCGGTGGCGGCATCTTTAAATCACTCATTGGTGACTCATACACCCACTTCCATTCTGTACGCGCTACTGTAAACAAAGCTGACAGTATATTTCCTTCACGCCTAACCGAAGCAGGCTTGACTGTTTTTAGCCTAGTATCACGCCACACCACAAAGTCATCCGTTGTGAGCTTGGCAATGTGCTTTTTGCATAGTTTAGGGAAGTTTTTCTGAAATGCTTTGAATCGCTTAATTTCAGCATCACAACCTTTGTGTTTTGGGCACACTTCTGCAATGTATCTTTCAATTGCACAATTTAATGTATAATCAGGTAGCTTTCCGCGTGATAACTCTCTCAATTCAGTTTCACGTTTTGATGCCCACGCGCGAGCTTGAGTCTTAGTGTCGAATGTCGCACTTTCCCGAGTACCATTCACACTAAGCTCTGCTCGCCAAGCATCACCCCTTTGTCTAAAGGTGGCCATAGTTTTCTCTCAATAAGTCTTGGCGTAATTTTGGCGTAATCAATATATAGGGAATAGTAAGGAATAATAAGAAAACATTAAACTATTTAATTGTTTGGATAGACTTAAAGTTATAAAAACAAAGGAAAAATAAGCAAAAGTAATGAATAGTAAGAAAACCTTAAATTTCTGAAAGTGCCCGCTGAGCGCACCAAATTAGTATATAAGCATTGAACTGTAATATAAAAAATAGTTGAAAAGTATATAAAAAATTAAGATAAACATTCGATCTTATTTGCCATAGCCTGATCACGTTTTTCAGCATATAAAACTCACATATTTTAAAACTGAAAAATCTGAGGGCAGCTTCGTGGGCTATATCGTTAAACTCATTCCAGAAAACTTATATTTTGTTCCGCATGATAATGAAATTGGTACCACGGAATTTCGCAGTAAAGCCGTCGCAGAAGGTTTGTTCTACGATTATGCTGAAGCAACAGCAATGGTAAAGCTATACAATAAAGATATGCTGCAAGATGTTGATTATGAAATTGAGTTAATTGAATAATCGTCGACTTCTTATTATTTGAAAGTATCGCCAAGTTATGCAGAAGCTAATCGCAAAGCTGGAGCTTTTAACCGCATAAAATTATGCCGTAACTGAAAATTAAATCAATTGAAATTTTGCTGTGTGAATGTGTTGAAATGTAGTGGGCTATTGCAGCAAAAAATAAGTTTCACTATATTAAAACTACAGTAGGTCATTCAATGTAATAGACGCTACGATGCAGTTGGACGGATCAATGACAGCTCGTTGAGTTTGTAACTCTTGTTCAAACAATAAAATCAGCACTAGCCTTCCAACATAAAAAACTCGCAGCAATGCGAGTTTTTTCTGTGCTAGAATGAAAAACAAGCAAATTTACTGTGGTTTTGTAAGTTGTAAATAAAATTTTAAAAAATATGTGTTTGAATTTATTAGATAATTTAAATTTAGTTTAAAAAAATACTACATTGTCAAACAATCTAACAACTCACTTTTTTAAAAAATTTATAAGCTATGGTATAAAAAATTTCCGTCAAGAAAAAGGGAACAACAATGACGCAAATCATCGATATTAAAGTTAAAGACCAGTTTAGCCATATTTACGAAGCAAAAGCATTGCTACGTAATATCCCAGAAACTTCATTGGCAGCGGGTTTGGCACTATTTCACAAAATTGAACACATTATTGTGGAAGGTGAAGTGATTTTACCAAGCATCGAACTTTTGTTTGAAAGCCGCGAGTCTGATAGTATTTTCCGTGTGTTGGAGTAAATATTTGTGAGACTACTTTATTTTTAGAAAAGCTCATTTCGATGAGCTTTTTTGTGCGCAGGATTTTTAAAGCACACGTAAATAAAGTGCTCATTAAGTGTAAAACATATCGCTTTAAACCGTCTGATCTTCTACAAGTTGGATATTTACATCGTATTTATCAAACTCTTGAATAATTTTTTGAATGACCGCTTGCCCAATGTCATCATCGGGTTGAAAACTCAACTCTTGATTGGTTTGACTATCAAAACATTCAATTTGCAAGATTTGCCAGAGCTGGGCATCTGTACTTTGTTGAATCACTATGCGTCGCGGTTGTAAATGTGCTGAAATTTGACGCGGCAACACATTGGTAATCGCTAACTGTATTTGGCTTTCCTGATCTTTTGGGCTTAAAAAGGTAATCACCCAATTGCCAACTTTACTGAGTTGCATTGGATTGTCATAAGCATCAAACGCTAAAAAAAATGCATAATTCATCATAACCCTGTGCCTCAACAATTCTAGAAAATACTATATCGCTGATTTTTATCAGTCGGGGCTATGCCGCTAAAGTCTTAGCTTTTATAGGAATAATGGATCTAAGGTTTATATGTGTTTTTAAGGTGTTGAAAAGTAATAAAAATAAATTAATCCATATGTCCCTGAGCATGGTTTTAATTGTTAAAAAGACTTAAAACTAAGTAAAAAAATCTAAGCTTTAAGTCGGATTAAGCTTTTGCAGAGAGTGGTTGATTTGCTGCAAAATCTGATTGAGTGCTTTCGGTGGTAAACGAGTTTCTTGTAAAGAGGTAATCCATTGCATTTGGCAGAGTTTTAAGCTGCGAATATCCTGAGCTTGTAAAATTCGCTGAATCAGTTGTTTTGCCATTAATCCACAATGACGCTGCAAAGTATCCATCATGAGAAATTTTACATCTTCAAAACTCAAAGCGGTAATTTCAGGCTGTATTTCTGCTTGGGGTTCAGGTTGTTCAGCGGGCTGTTCTGTATTGATGGCAGCTGCAACACGTGCTTCTAAATATGCAGGAACTGAATTTACTTGAAGATGTTGGGTGTGGATTGGTTCTGCCAAACTTTCAGCATGCGCTTGCGGGGTGCTGCTTGCAAGTTGGCTATGAATTTCTGTGTGTAAAGTGGTAGATGATAGCTCTTGCTCTTGTTGCAGCAGAATGTTAGCCGTTTGCTCTTGGTGTTGCAAAGTGTCTTGCTCAAGCGCAGCAGGGGCAATCAGGTGCATATCTAATAGCTGTTCAATCAATTCAGGTGGTGCAAGACGTTGCTTGAACTGATCTCCGAGTAAATCAAAATCTTCAGTACCAATCAGTACCAATAAACGACGTTGACGTGCATTTAAATCACGTGTGCGCTGTTGTAATGCATCTAGACCGAGTTGAGTTTTTTGATAATTAAACATGAGCCTTAATTTATTTCCCCAATAAATTAAGGCAAAGCATAGACTTTGAAAATTACAATAATATGAATAATTTATGACAGGTAAATGCAATAAGATTCACTTGAAACATTTATAAAGTCAAAATACTGGTATTTTCGAGCGCCTTGCGTAAGTAAGGATCTAAATCTTCTTGTCTTAATAACCATTGCACATAATCGGCAGGAAGGTCAGCAATTGCCGTACCACGATGTTTACCAAAATTGATAATTTGTGGAATACGTGCTTCTTCTGAGGCAGTGTAGAGTTCTTCAATACTTTGAATTTGTAATTGATGAACTTCGTGCATCAAAATATTGGCCGTTAAAATAATATCCATATCGGCACGATGCGCTTTTTTAATCATATCACGCGCTTTTTCGCTGCCTTTGGTAATCATATAAATTAAAGCTGAAATATTGTGTGCTTCAGCATTCGGCCATACACGACGTGCAAGTGCTAAAGTGCAAATGGCTTTAATTTTAGAAGTATCCACACCACATTTTTCTAAAGCGCGAATATCGTAATCAATATTATGCCCAATAATATAGGTGGTTTCGGCAGGTAATTCGAAACTACTGTAATGCGGTTGATCAATTAAATCTGATTCTAAAATATGATGTACCGCCATCGCTGTGAATGAAATTGGCTCATCGACTTGATATAACTGATCGAAAATTTGACTTTTATCTAGACTGATTTTGCCATCTTGAATTTGAATGGGGGCGTAGGCAATCTCAATGGGTTGTCCATTTAAAGTATGGGTTTCAGTGTCGAGAATAATTGCCTGCATGTCCTGATTCGCTTGCGTCATTCAATAAAAATGCAATCTAACATTAGCCGCTGCGTATGACAAATTGAATTGAAATTTAATAGGCACTTGTATATGTGATCAATTTACTGATTTTTACCGTAAGTGTTTAATTTTAAATAAAATACACTTGCATATTAATTGTTGAAATCTTGCCTGATACGATAAAAAAGCGTACAAATAAAGATTGCGAAGGATGCAATTAATAAGAATATGAAGACAAGGGTAAGCAAATGAAAAAAATATGGTTAAGCGTGGCTTTGGCCAGCAGCAGTTTGTTTTTAACCGCCTGTAATGATGATCATGACGATACGAGTGTTGTGGTTGTTGAGGATGGTATTCCGAAATATAATTTTAGTGCCTCAGTCGTGAAAACAGAGCTTTATCGGGATCAGGGTGAAAATGCGAATAATCTTTTAAATGCAGTGAGTTCATCTAAAACATTGATGACATATAAAATGTTAGGTGTAAATGGACGGGAAACTCAAGCAACTGCACTTGTTTTTACCCCTCAAACAGTTAAACCTACGGGCGGATGGCCACTTGTAGTTTGGGCACATGGCACAACAGGCGTGGCAGATGCGTGTGCACCAAGTCGTCAAGGTTTAAATGGAAATGAGTACTTCATTGCTAAACTATTGGCAGCAGGTTATGCCGTTGTTGCACCCGACTACGAAGGTTTAGGCGAACCGAGTGGTAAAGAATTACATCCATTCTTGAATTTAAAAAGTGCAGCTTATTCGATTACAGATGCTGTTGTCGCTGCAAGCAAGCTTTTGGGTAATACTGCAGAAACGCGATGGAGTGTAGTTGGACATTCACAGGGTGGACATGCGGCTTTAGGTGCAGCACAGTATGCATCGCGGGCGCAGTTAAATTATAAGGGTGCCATAGCTATCGCACCTGCATCAAATTTAGCGTTGGTATTGGCGGGTGGTGAACAAAAAGCGGCTCAAGAGCCAGATGTAATAAAGAAAGCACAGACACTTGTGCCACTAGATACGTTTACTGCTCTAATTGCTGCGGGGCTAAGAAATACTGCTCCAACCTTGCAATATTCTGAAATATTTGTGTGACCAACAGATCAACTTGCTGCTCAGGCAGAGTCTATCTGTTATGAGGCATTAGGTGAGAGTATGGCTCAGTCAATGCTAACGCATGTAAAGACGTATGGAACATTGGATGGTTATCCACGTACTCAACCAAATTTCATGACGACCATCCCTGAAGTTAAAGATTTCTTAACCAATGATTCACAGCCATTAAAAGTGAAAATCAGTACGCCTATATTTATTTATCAAGGAACGGCTGACCCAACTGTACCGAAACAAGTCACGGATTACTTGGTTCAGTCAGCTCAAGGGATGGGAACTAAAATTCATTACGTCACTGATCAGGATTTACCTGTAGAGCAAAAATGGAACCATGGTACTGTGTATGTGAATAATATGGATGAGATTGTCAAAGATGTTCAATCACTAATGCCTATTCAATAAGTTGTTGAATTACGATAAAGATTGATTTGACCTAAAATAGCTCGTGTTTTATCTGAAACATGAGCTATTTTTATGTAAAACTGAGCAAAGTTCATTCTCTCAGTTCACAAACTTTATGCTACAATACGCGCCAATCTTAGCACGGCTTAAAAGCCCTAAATTAATAGGACCTCGCTAATGTTTGCCAATATTTCTATTGCCGAATTTGATCCAGAATTAGCTCAAGCGATCACCAATGAAGATGCGCGCCAAGAAGCTCATATTGAGTTAATTGCTTCTGAAAACTACTGCTCACCTGCAGTAATGGAAGCTCAAGGTTCAAAACTTACCAATAAATATGCAGAAGGCTACCCAGGCAAACGCTACTACGGCGGTTGCGAATACGTAGATATTATTGAACAATTGGCGATTGACCGTGCTAAAGAACTCTTTGGTGCAGATTATGCTAACGTTCAACCACACGCTGGTTCACAAGCAAACTCTGCAGTTTACTTAGCTTTACTTAACCCAGGCGACACTGTGTTAGGTATGAGCTTGGCACATGGTGGTCACTTGACTCATGGTGCAAAAGTAAGCTTCTCAGGTAAAACATATAACGCTATCCAATATGGTTTAAACCCAGAAACTGGCGAAATTGATTACGAAGAAGTTGAGCGTTTAGCGCTTGAACACAAACCACGCATGATTGTTGCGGGTTTCTCTGCGTATAGCCAAATTGTAGATTGGCAGCGTTTCCGCGACATCGCAGACAAAGTTGGTGCTTATTTATTTGTAGATATGGCACACGTAGCAGGTCTAGTGGCTGCTGGTGTATATCCGAACCCTGTGCAAATTGCTGACGTAACGACTACTACTACACACAAAACATTGCGTGGTCCACGTTCTGGTCTAATTCTTGCGAAAGCAAACGAAGAGATCGAGAAAAAATTACAATCTGCTGTGTTCCCTGGTAACCAAGGTGGTCCATTGGTACACGCAGTTGCAGCAAAAGCAATTTGTTTTAAAGAAGCAATGGCGCCTGAATACAAAGCGTATCAACAACAAGTTGTTAAAAATGCGCAAGCGATGGCTGAAGTTCTTATTGAACGTGGTTATGATGTAGTATCTGGTGGTACGAAAAACCACTTGTTCTTGCTTTCTTTAATCAAGCAAGATATTACAGGTAAAGATGCAGATGCATGGTTAGGTGCTGCGCACATTACTGTAAACAAAAACTCTGTACCGAACGATCCACGTTCTCCATTTGTAACTTCTGGTATCCGTATCGGTACTCCAGCGGTAACTACACGTGGTTTTGGTGAAGCAGAAGTACGTGATCTTGCAGGTTGGATTGCAGACATTCTTGACAGCAAAGGTGACGAAGCTGTAATTAATACTGTAAAAGCAAAAGTTGAAGCTGTTTGCGCGAAATTCCCAGTTTACGCAAAATAAGCACAGCCTTGAGAAAAGCCCCTCAAGGGGGCTTTTTTTATGGATGTAAAAAATTGATTTTTCGTTCAATAAGCTGAATTTCTGTTATAACTTAAGCGTATTGAATATGATTGTAGGCAAGCTGATGATGACAGTATTGTCGGAATGACAGGAATAAAAGTAAATGATTAGACCAAAGATTATTATTTCAGAACAAGATTTGCACCGTTTGGAAACGATGCTTGAGCATCAACCTAAATTGACGCCAACGATGCAACATCTAGAAGATGAATTGGCACGTGCTGAAGTGGTTGCGCCACAAGATGTACCGAATAATGTGGTGAGCATGAATGCCCGCGCATTGATTACCATTGCACCTGCAAAAGAACCGACTGAAATTACCTTGGTTTATCCGCATGACTTTAAAGGTGAGAAAGGGCAGGTGAATGTGGTTGCACCTGTCGGGACTGCCATTTTAGGTTTAGCTGAAGGTCAGGAAATTGAATGGCCACAGCCCGATGGTCATATGATGAAAGTCAAAATTGAGAAGATTTTGTATCAGCCAGAGCGTGAAGGCGATTATTTATAATCTGTTTATCATCCTGCGTTAGGAACATTGAAAGCCATGTTGATCATGGCTTTTTTATCAAATGGAGCGTAAAACTCTGTCCTTCAGGTCAGAGATATAAGCGACACGACATAAAGTGTCGTTTGATTTAACTAAGGACTATTTTCCTTGAGTTTTGATTGTTAATATAAGTACATGAAAACCCTTAAATTACGTATAAAAGACAAACATTGCAAGGTGTTAGACCAACTAGCATCAGAAGTGAACTTCGTCTGGAATTATGTCAATGATTTAGGGTTTAGGCATTTGAAGCGGAAAG